>JBKOZG010000164.1:0-5179 GCA_046725775.1 Actinomycetota bacterium
CCGGTGCGCTCTTCCAAGGTTCCAAATCCCTGGACGGCAAGCTCGCCGTTCGTGGTACCCGAGAAGGTGCGAATGGCCTCGGCCATCTTGGCGTCGGTGTCTATCGCGGGTCGTCCATTGGCCGCACCGCCGAGCATCACCCCACCCGAGGCCGCCAACTGGGCCGTCTGATGCTCGAGCCGATAGGTGATGTTTTTCACCGTAAATCCGAGCCTGTCCGCCAGTGGACCGATGGCGGCAAGGTTGTCAGCGATGGCGGTGTAGTCGCGCTCGACGATCTGGAAACTCGGCATCGTCTTGCCCGGCATACCCAGAACATCTCCCCGCTTCCAGTCCCGGACGACCCCGTGCGGCTGAGCGGTTTCGCCAGGAGTGTCGTGCTGCATCGGAACAGCGACCAGGTCCTTTCGTGTGCCTGGGTGCGTCCTGGCCTGGCGTGACAGTTCCCGAGCGATGAGATGGAACATGTCGAAGTCGCTCTTGGCCTCACACGGCGGATCTATAGCCGGCGTAAACGCGTGCACGAAGGGATGCATGTCGGTGCTCGACAGGTCGTACTTCTCATACCAGGTGGCAGCAGGTAGCACGATGTCGGAGAGCAATGTGGTCGACGTCATCCGAAAGTCAGCCGACAGCAACAAGTCGAGCTTTCCCTCCGGAATCTCGTCCCGCCAGCGGAGGTCGCGCGGTCGTGCTTCGGCTGCTCCCTCCTCGGCCACGACGTTGGAGTGAGTGCCGAGGAGGTACTTGAGGAAGTACTCGTTGCCCTTGGCCGAGGAGCCGAACAGATTGGATCGGCATCCATCCCAGCCGTGCCGATTGCGCAATCGTGTCGGCTGTGTGCAAACCCGCCATGTGGCCTTCAGCCAGTGGCGAAGTGAGAGCGTCGGCGGCGTACCCATCGAAGCGCCACTGATCGGTGTGCATGTACCAGTACGCGGTGCCGATCATGGTCCGGGGCGGTCGCGACCAGTCGAGGGCGTTGGCCAGCGAGATCCAGCCGGTGATGGGCCGGCACTTCTCCTGGCCGACGTAATGGGCCCAGCCGCCGCCATTGCGGCCCATGCAGCCGGTCAAGATCAACATGCTCAAGATCGACCGATAAGTCGCGTCGGCAGGGAACCACTGACAGATCCCGGCGCCCATAATGATCATGGACCGACCCTCGGACTGCTCCGAGTTCGTTGCGAACTCGCGGGCGATCCGGATGCAGGCATCGGCCGGCACGCTGGTGATCTCTGCCTGCCAGGCCGGTGTGTAAGGGGTCGTCGGGTCGTCGTAGCCGGTCGGCCAGTTGCCGGGCAGACCAGGCCGGGTGACTCCGTATTGCGCGAGCATCAAGTAGTACACCGTGGTTACGAGGTGATCACCAATGCTGATAACCGGGACGCCGCGGCGGAGCACCGACCCCGATCCATCAGCCGCCTCGAAGCAGGGGAGCAGCACCTCGACCACCTCGTCGTCGTCGACGTCGCGTATCGACAGAGCTGGGGTGATGCCTTCGAGATCAAGGTTCCAGCGACCAACGCCTGATTCGGCATAACGGAAGCCCATCGAACCGTTGGGAACCACCGGTTTGCCGCTAGCGGCATCCAGCAGCACGGTTTTCCACGCGGCTTCGGGTTGGCTGTCAGCAGTCGGTTCCAGGTCTCCCTCGGTGAGGAACTTGCCCGGTACCAGGCCGCCATGCTCAGCGTTCTCGGTCAGCGTAACCAGGAACGGTAGGTCGGTGTAGGTCTTCACATAGTCGGCGAAGAACGGCACCTGCCGGTCGACGAAGAATTCCTTCAAGATCACGTGACCCATCGCCATTGGCAAGCGCGGCGTCCGTGCCTGCCTGGGCCGGCAACCATTCGTCGGTGAACTTGGTGTTGTCGGCGTAATCGGGGCTGACGGTGACGACCTTGGTGCCGCGATACCGCACCTCAGCCATCCAGTGCGCATCCGGGGTTCGGGTCACGGGGACGTTAGAGCCCCACATCATCAGATACGTGGCGTCCCACCAGTCACCCGATTCAGGTACGTCGGTCTGATCACCGAATACTTGCGGACTTGCCACCGGCAGGTCGGCGTACCAGTCGTAGAAGGATGTCATCACGCCGCCGATGAGCTGAGTGAAGCGGGTTCCGACGCAGTGAGAGACCATCGACATTGCTGGAATTGGTGAGAAGCCGGCAATGCGATCAGGCCCGTAGGTATTGATCGTGTGCACCTGAGCTGCCGCGATCATCTCAACTGCTTCGGCCCAGGACACCCGGACCAGTCCGCCTTTGCCGCGTGCCTGCTGGTAGCGGCGGCGACGCTCCCGGTCGTTGACCACGTCGGCCCAGGCCAGGACCGGATCGCCCAATCGCTGCTTGGCTTCGCGGTACATCTCCAGCAGGACGCCGCGCGCGTACGGATACCTGACTCGGGTGGGGGAGTAGGTGTACCACGAGAAGGCGGCACCGCGCGGGCAGCCGCGGGGCTCGTACTCTGGCCGATCCGGACCGACGGAGGGATAGTCAGTCTGCTGGGCCTCCCAGGTGATGATCCCGTCGCGGACGTAAATCTTCCAGGAGCAGGAACCGGTGCAGTTCACACCGTGGGTTGACCGCACCACCTTGTCGTGGCTCCAACGATCGCGGTAGAAGACATCGCCAGCCCGACCGCCTTTGCGAAAGACCACCCGACCGTCGTCGGACTCCTCCCATCTGCTGAAAACTTGCCGAGTTTCAATAGCGCATCGGATGCTTTGCCATCGACCCCGGAGGGGACCGGAGGATTCATAAGTGGACGCTATCCAGCAGTCCGGAGAGCGTGGAAGTGACTAATGTCCTGCGGATTTCGAGCCGTTTGGTCATCGCGTTGCATGCCGGACTACTCGGCGATATGGCCGCCGGACTGGATTCGCCCTCTGCGCCGCCCAGTGTGTATCTTGGTCCGTTGGTGCCGCCCGTCGTGGGGCATTCACGCGCCCCTATAGCTCAGCAGGCAGAGCGTCTCCATGGTAAGGAGAAGGTCTGCGGTTCGATTCCGCATGGGGGCTCGGCCTCCGTCTCTGATGCCACCGCGCATCGGCGGAATATGCGGTCCAGCCAGACCGTTGCCCGACCAGGAAACTGGTAGCGGAGACCACAGCGGGATAGCTCAGGCGGTAGAGCAAGCGGCTCATAATCGCTGTGTCGCGGGTTCGAGTCCCGCTCCCGCTACCGGCACCACGAGCACCAACAGGATTTGAGGACGACCATGGCCAAGACCGTCGACGTACGGCCAAAGATCACACTGGCTTGTACGCAGTGCAAGGAGCGGAACTACATCACCAAGAAGAACCGGCGTAATGATCCGGATCGCCTTGAGCTGAAGAAGTTCTGCCCACGCTGCAAGACCCACACAGCACACCGCGAGACCCGCTGACCAAGCTCATCCCTCCAGACACTCCGCTGATCGGGCTCGCCCACGGCAGCAGACACCCAGAGGGCAGTCTCGGTATTGAGCGGCTGATGGCTGCCGTTGCCGAGCAGGCACAGATCCCCGCGCTGCCGGCGTACCTTGAGCTGGCACAGCCTGACCTCGGCGCCGCTGCCCGGCAGCTTGCCGACGTCGGCCATGCAACGGCAGTCGTAGTGCCACTGCTCTTCACGGAGGCCTATCACGCAACCGTCGATGTTCCCGCGACGGTACTTGCTGTCGCCGAATCGCTGCCCCTGCAGCTGGTGGTTGCCGACATCTTGGGCACCGCCGACGACGTCGCCCGGCTGCTCCGCCGGAACATGACTGAGGCGCGCATCGAGGATGACAGTTCAGTGCTGCTCTTTGCTGTCGGTTCGTCTGAACCAGAAGCTAACGCAGCCGTTTTTGATCTTGCTGCTCGGCTTGCGGCAGGCCGTCGCAGCCCGGTACGCGCATGCTTCGGCACCTGCGCCCCGGGGGTCGCCGATGTATTAGACGGTTTGCCTGAGCCGATCGCGATTCTGCCGCTGTTCCTTGCCGACGGTCTGCTGCTCTCGCCCGTACGTGAACTCGCCTTCCATCACGGGTGGCGGATGGCAGAGCCGCTTGCAGAACGAGCGGCTGACTTGGTCCGGAAGCGTTACGACACCGCGTATGCGGCAGCTCGAGTCCGTTAGCGTTGCGTTCATGCCCATCACCGAGGCTCACGCAGGCCGCCGCTATCCGCCCAGCGATCCCTACGAAGTGTCAGCTCCGAAGATCGCCGAGTTTGCGACGGCTTTGGGTGATGATGACAACCCTCGATATCGCGGTGAAGCGCCTATGGCACCGCCCACCTTCGCCGCAGCCATCGCCGAGCGAGCCTGGGATCAGGTCTTTAACGATCCGGAACTGGATTTGTCGCTGGCGCGGATTGTGCACGGCGATCACCGCTTCACTTTCTTCCGCCCGATCCGGGCTGGCGACGTTGTCATCGCGACGGTGACCATTGAAAAGGTGCGGGTGCGTTCCGGCTCGGAGCTCATCTCAACAACCGTGGACATTACAAGCCGCGATGGAGAGTCCTTCTGTACCGCGCAAGCCACCTTCTATCACGCCCGGGAGGCGGCATGAAGGCAACTGTGGCTGAAGCCGTGGAGGCCGGTACTCAGCTTCCGCCACTTACCGTTCGGTTCACCAGGGAGCGGCTGGTTCGCTATGCCGGGGCCGCGACTGACTTCAATCCGATCCATTACTCGGAACACTTCGCCAAGCAGGCTGGGCTGCCCGGTGTGATTGCGCACGGGATGCTCACCATGGGTACCGCACTTCGCGTGATCACCAACTGGGTTGGCGATCCAAGCCGGGTCACCTCCTACTCCGCCAGGTTTTCCAGGCCGGTGATGGTACCTGACGATGCAGACGGCGTCGAGGTGCAGTTCAGCGCCAGCGTCTCAGGGATCGAGGGATCGCTGGTGACGGTCAGTATCGAGGCGGTCTGTGACGGCCAGAAGGTTTTGGCTGCGGCTCGAGCGGAAGTTGATCTGGGCGTCCGGGTCCCGCATCGTGATCATGAAAACTAGGGACTGCTATGCGCCCAGAGCTTGCTGACCTGCGTCCTGAGCCTGCTTACCTGCGCCCTGAGCCTGTCGAAGGGCGGCAGCTGCTAGCTGATCACACAACGCTGCGGGTCGGTGGCCCGGCACGCCGGATGATCACCGTTGAGACCGAGGCTGAGCTGGTCGAAGCGGTTCGAGACCTCGATGCC
>JBKOZG010000308.1:0-7349 GCA_046725775.1 Actinomycetota bacterium
CACATCCCAGAAAAGACAGCAACATCAATTAACCCAAGAGTCAGGAAGGCCTGGGCCGTTCGGCAGCCGTCATCCTTGCAACATCCAAAGATCATCGACAGCAAGGCGGCTCTCAAACACACTCGCTGTTAACCCAGTTTCGCGACGCCTCACACAGGTAGCAAAGTATGTGAAGCAGCAGCTGGGTGGGTTAACCCAGTCTCTGCTCAACGAAGAGTCTTGGTGCGTTCTCTCGCTCGGAACCGATCAGTTCGGCAGAGTGGATGGGCTGCGCAGCAACCGCCGATGGACTGGCCGCCCACTCGGCAAAGAGTCGACGATTGTCGATCTCCTCGACCTCGCATTCCAGCACATCGAGGAGATATTCCTGCAAGGACTCCCCACGAGCCTTCGCCTCGTCCGACAGCGCACGGCGAGTGACCTCTGAGATGCCGCGAATCTGAATTGCAACCATGCGCACAGACTTACCATGCGTCCAGGCCGTCTTAGGCCGGTGACCGAGCACTGAGCTCTTCACGTACCAGGGGCGCGACTTCGCTGCAGAAGAGCTCGATCGAGCGCATCGTTTTCGCATGATCAACATGGGAGACGTGCAACTCGAAACGATCGATCTGCATCAGCTCGTGAAGTCGGATGATCTTCCAGCCACGGTCTGGGGCCGATGAAGAAGAGCGCGCCTTCGGGCCCAATCAGGTCCTCGACTGCCGCATCAGACCTGCGCGCTCGTCGCTGAAGACATAGCCATGACTGTGAACCGCGAGTGGCGTACCAGGATCATGATTTTCCGTACTCGAGGGCCGTGCGATAGAGCTCGATGAGGGGCGTGAAGGCCGCCGGCCGACCACCAATGATCGCAAGTGCCATTGGTAGGCCGAGGGTGCCGGCCCTGACAACTGAATTCGGCGTGCCACCCACCGCGACCCAGATTGGAAGCGGGCGGCCTTCCTGACAGGGATAGACCTGGACGTTGTCCAGCGGAGGGCGGAACTTGCCGCGTCAGGTAACCGGCTGATCTTCGCGCAAGTTGAGCAGCAGATCGAGTCGTAGTCGGTGAGGGAGTAGCCGAACAATGCGTACCCACACAGTAGACGTCGGCATCGCGAGGCGGTCGACAGCGATGATTCAAGCGCCTCGCGACCGGAGCGAGGAATCAAATGGCGCGGTCTGCTCCAAACTAGACTGTCCCGGTGAGCTCCGCCCGGATCTCCTCGGCCGCTGACGTCGTCGTGGTCGGCGGTGGCCTCATCGGCACCTCGATTGGATGGCGACTCCGGCAGGCTGGCCTCGATGTCGTCGTGGTCGTCGGCGAACGAGCGGCGGCCGCGTCTCGGGTCGCTGCTGGCATGCTTGCCCCGGTCACCGAGATCACCTTCACTGAGCAGCGACTGTTGCAACTGAACCTCGCTTCACTCGGCCGCTACCCCGACTTTGTTGCCGAGCTGGAGCTTGCAAGCGGTCTGCCAACTGGCCTTCGCCGTACGCCAAACCTCTCGGTGGCCTTTGACGCCGACGATGCCGCGCGGCTGGCAACCTTCGCCGATTTCCTGGCGCGGGCAGGTCACGCCGGGGAGCGGTTGACAAGCCGAGAGTGCCGCGGCTATGAGCCGCTGCTGGCACCGACGATTCGCACCGGGCTCCTGGTCGCGGGCGACTGGAGCTGCGACAACCGGCTGCTCTGGCAGGCCCTGATCGAAGCGGGTCGCCGGATCCTGCTCCGGGAGGTGCCTGGCTTCGTCCATCGCGTCACCTCATCGAACAATCGGGTAATTGGCGTGGAACTCGCAGACGGGCAGGGCATCGGCGCCGACTGCGTGGTACTCGCGAACGGTGCCTGGGCAGGCCAAATCGGTGGACTGCCCGATCTTCCAGTGCGCCCGGTCAAGGGCCAGATCGTCCGGCTTGACCCAGGCCGTCTGCCCGCTCCGAGCCTCACCATCCGCGCGTTTAGCCGCGGCTCTGAGATCTATCTTGTCCCTCGGGAGAGTGGTCGAGAGGTGGTCATGGGCGCGACCGTTGAGGAGCTCGGCTTCGATCACCGGGTGACCGCCGGAGCAGTTTATGAGCTGTTGCGGGACGGGCGTACGGTGCTGCCGATTTCCGCTGAGTACGCATTGGCCGAGCTGTCAGTCGGCTGGCGGCCGGGCACTCCAGACAATGCGCCGATCTTGGGTCACTGCGATCTGGACGGCCTGGTGCTTGCCACTGGCCACTATCGCAATGGTGTGCTGCTGACGCCGATCACAGCCGACGTCATCTCGCGGCTGATCATCAGTGGTGAATTGGACAGCGTCGCAGCTCCATTTTCTATCGACCGCTTCCTGCTGACCGGGGCGCAGGCCCGATGATCATTCACGTCAACGGCCAGGCCCGCGAAATCGCCCCGCCCGCTCTGCTCAGCGATGTACTCGATTTGCCCGAGGGGACCTTCACCCGGCGCGGCGTTGCGGTCGCTGTGAACGGGCAGGTGATCCCGAGGAGCCAGCACGCCAGCACTGAGCTGACCGATGGAGCCAGGGTGGAGATAGTCACGGCGGTGCAAGGTGGTTGACATGCGCCCCTCGATCGGCTCAGGACCCACCACGGAAACCGATCCGCTAGTCATTGCTGGCAAGGAGTTCACCTCGCGACTGATCATGGGGACCGGCGGTGCGCCCAGTCTAGAGGTGATGGAGGCAGCACTGCTGGCGTCCGGCACCGAACTGACAACGGTCGCAATGCGCCGTATCGAGGTGAGCGCGCCTGGGTCGCTGCTCGACGTTCTCGACCGACACAATATCGCGGTACTGCCGAACACGGCGGGTTGTTACACCAGCGCCGAGGCGGTACTGACGGCCCAGCTGGCCCGGGAAGCGTTGGAAACCAACTGGATCAAGCTCGAGGTCATTGCCGACGAGTTCACCTTGCTTCCCGACCCGATCGAGCTGCTGGATGCCGCCGAACGGCTGGTCACCGACGGCTTTGTCGTCCTCCCCTACACCAACGACGATCCGGTCCTGTCGCGCAAGCTCGCCAATGCTGGCTGCGCTGCCGTCATGCCGCTGGGGGCGCCAATCGGCTCAGGTCTCGGCATCCGCAATCCGCACAACATCGAGCTGATAGTCGAGCACGCCGCTGTCCCTGTCGTACTCGATGCAGGCATTGGTACCGCCTCCGAAGCGGCCCTCGCCATGGAGCTCGGCTGCGACGCAGTGCTCCTGGCTTCAGCGGTCACCCGGGCTGAGGATCCGGTCCGGATGGCGGAAGCGATGAAGTACGCTGTACGCGCTGGCCGGCTGGCGCGATTTGCCGGACGCATTCCGGTTCGCCGGTACGCTGAGGCATCCTCGACACATGCCGGACGAATCAACTAGTTGCTGATGCCTGACAAATCGACTCGCTGCTAATGCCGGACGAATCGACCGGACGCGGCGCGCCTCGGCCCTGGCAGTACGAGGTCACTTCTAGACTCGCCCCCGAGGCCAACACGGCCACCTTCCCCACCGTGTTCGGAGCGAACGTGACGATGACGACCGTCAGCGACCCCTTGCTGGGTCGCCTGCTGGACGGTCGTTATCAGGTCACCCAGCGGCTGGCCCGTGGCGGGATGGCTACCGTCTATCGGGCCGTGGACATGCGCCTGACTCGTACGGTCGCAGTCAAGGTGATGCACGTGGGACTCGGTGATGAGGCCGAGTTCGCGCGTAAGTTCGATCGTGAGGCGCGCGCGGCGGCCAAGCTGTCCCACCCGAATGTGGTGTCGGTCTTCGACCAAGGTCAAGACGTCGAGGGCTCCAACAGTCGGCCGTACATCGTGATGGAGTACGTGAAGGGACAGACGCTGCGTGACGTGCTCAATCGCGAGGCGCCGCTTCCGGCGGCCAGGGCACTGGAGCTCATGGAGCCGGTGCTCGCCGCCCTGGCCGCTGCCCACGACGCCGGACTGGTCCACCGGGACGTGAAGCCCGAGAACGTGCTGATCAGCGACCGCGGTCGGCTCAAAGTCGCCGACTTCGGGCTGGCGAAAGCTGTCTCCTCGCAGAGCTCCACCGCCACCCAGGGCCTACTGATCGGAACCGTTTCTTATCTCCCGCCGGAGTTGGTGATGGCCGGCCGTGCGGACGCACGGTCGGACGTTTACAGCGCTGGCGTGGTGCTCTTCGAGCTGCTTACCGGGCGCAAGCCACACACGGGGGACACCCCGATTCAGATCGCGTACGCCCACGTCCACCGTGACGTGCCCCCGCCGTCGGTTGGCCCGACGGGGGGGCCGATTCCCCCGTACGTGGACGCTTTGGTCACTCGGTCGACCGCGCGGGATGCTAACTTCCGGCAACCAGACGCAAAGGTTCTGCTGGCACAGGTCCGCCGCGCCCGCATCGCGCTTCAGCAAGGTCTGGCCGATGACCCTGAGCTCACCCGTGAACTGCGCAGCGCACCGAAACAGGGAGGCAGCGACGCGAGGCGGCGCGATCGCGCCGACCACGAGGTGACCCAAATGGTGCCAACACCCGTGCCGGCTGCCCAGGCCCAGCCGCGCCTGTCGAGTACGCCGCGTACCGTGATCGACGCTCCACTGCCACCCGTTCCCAGACCTTTGCACGCGCAGACAGCGGAGCGTTTGGCCGCGAGTGAGCGCGAGCGCCGGGCCCGTAAGCGTCGCAGGGGTTGGCTGGCTTTCCTGCTCGTTCTAATGATCTCGGCCTCCGCTGCGCTGGCTGGCTGGTACCTGACGGAGGGCCGGTTCACGACCGCGCCGGCTCTTGATTCGCTCAGCAGGGCTGAGGCCGAGCAGGTGGCTGCGAAAGTGGGTCTCTCGATCAACTTTTCTGGGGCATACAGCGAGACGGTGGCACGAGGCATGGTGATCTCCACCAAACCTGGACCTGGTACCAAGATCTTGAAGGGCGCCAGGATCGAAGCTGCAGTGTCGAAAGGCCCTGAGCGGTCTTCGATGCCCATAGTGGTCGGCCTCTCCCAGTCCGCGGCTGAGGCCGCCATCGAGAAAGCCATGCTGACTGTAGGCAAGGTCGCCGACGGTTACAGCGACCAATTTGCAGCCGGTACTGTGCTCAGTGCTTCAGAGCAGCCAGGCGCACGCCTGAAGAAGCGCACCGCCATCAACCTCGTGGTGTGCGCTGGGCCGGAGCCAATCTCGATCACCGACTACCAGGGCACTCCGTACAATGCCGCATCAGCCGCCCTCACCAGCGCAGGCTTTCGGGTCGTCGAGCGGAGCGATTATTCCCGCAAGGTTGCCAAGGATCTCGTGCTGCGTCAGGATCCGCATTCCGGCCGCGCGGCGACGGGTGCCACAATCACCCTCACCAGGTCGCTGGGACCACTGCTGGTCACCGTGCCCAATGTGCAGCGAATGGCAGTTCCCGCGGCTCGGAGGGTGATGCGAGAAGCCGGCTTCAAGACCGAGTTGCAGCCCGTCGGCGTCAATCGCTCCGGACTCGGTTACGTGGTCTACACCAACCCTGGGGCACGTGCCACCGTATCGAAAGGGTCGACGATCATCTTGTACGTGGTCTGAGCTACAAGCCGACCAGGCGCGCAGCCGCGGAGCGCCACGCCGTCGGGACATGCAGTTTTCCGGCACTCAGGCGGCGGAACTCCACACAAGCCTCGCGTCAGCGTGGCTTACGCTGGGTCGGTGCTGGTTGCCAGGTCGCACACGCGCGTAGCCTTCCTGGCACTGCTGGCGATGGCCGCTGCCTGGGGATCAACGTTCCTTCTGATCAAAGATCTGGTGACCCGGATTCCGGTTGCGGATCTGCTCGCCATTCGGTTCGCTATCGCCGCCGTCGCGCTGGGCCTCCTCGTCGGGCCTCGAGTTCAGATTTCCCGCCCAGTGCTCACACAGGGCGCTCTGCTTGGATTGTTGTACGGATCAGCACAGGTCCTGCAGACCGCCGGACTGGCCCACACTGCTGCCAGTGTGTCGGGGTTCGTCACCGGGCTGTACGTCGTTGCCACACCACTGCTGACGGCGGTGATCTTGCGTCGCCGGATCGCCAATATCACCTGGTTCGCAGTCTTTCTGGCCTTGTTCGGGCTCGGCGTGCTTGCGCTGCGCGGGTTCACTCTTGGCTACGGTGAGCTGCTGACCGTTATTGCGGCATTGCTCTACGCCCGCCACATTGTCGCCCTGGGGCGGTTCAGCACGCCGCAGACCGCGATCAGCCTCAGCTTGGTGCAGTTGATCGTGATCGCGCTGATGTGTGCAGTGGCGGCGCTGTGGCCAACCCCAGGATCAGATCCCGGAATTCAGCTGCCAGCTACCGGCCACGACTGGCTCGTCGTGTGTTACCTCGCACTTGTCGCAAGCGCACTCACCATGGTGCTGCAAACCTGGGCGCAGGCGCATATCGAGCCGCCCCGAGCTGCGGTGATCATGGCCATGGAACCGGTCTGGGCAGCAGCCTTCGCGGTTGCCTTCGGCGGCGAGAGCGTCACCGCACGGATGGTCATCGGCGGGCTGGCAATGGTGTCCGCTATGTACCTGGTCGAGCAACCGGAGAGGCGCCTCCTCAGAACCAAGCAGTACGCCGGATGAGCAACACGACCGTGATCATCCTGGTCACGATTGGGGTGCTCGTCGTCGCCATGATCGCCTTCTTGATCATCCGGAGGCAGCGCTATCTCCGGGCGCCGCGCGGACGCGGCTGGACCTTCGAATCGCGGCCTGCCCTGGATTGGGTACTCGATCATCATGCCCCGCCGTTCGGACTCGGCTTCGTGCGCAAGGTCGATGAAGCGATCTCCGGTACCACAGCCAACGGCGTGCCGTTCCGGGTGTTTGAGTACGCAAGCGTCTAGTGGGATAGACTACACGGTATGCGCGGTGGTGTGTACCTCCGACAGTCACGAGATCAAAACGCCACCGGTCTAGCGGTCGCCAGACAGCGTGAGGATTGTCTGAGGCTGTGCCGCGACCGTGGCTGGACACCCACCGAGTATGTCGACAACGACATCAGCGCCTACAGCGGCAAGAAACGACCCGCGTACGAGCGGATGCTCGCCGACATCGAAGCCGGGAAGCTGGATGCAGTTGTGGTCTGGGATCTTGACCGGTTGCACCGCCGCCCCATCGAACTCGAACACTTCATTGATCTTGCCGACACGCACCGGCTAGCACTCGCCACTGTTTCAGGTGACACCGATCTCGGCACCGACTCCGGGCGACTGTTCGCCAGGATCAAAGGCGCGGTAGCCCGCTCCGAAGGCGAACGCAAATCAGCCCGACAACGACGCGCCCAACTACAGGCAGCCGAGCGCGGCCTTCCTGCCGGTGGACCGAGAGCGTTTGGGTACGAACGCGACGGGCTCACCGTACGGGAGCCCGAGGCGAAAGCACTCCGTAGCGC
>JBKOZG010000088.1:0-6014 GCA_046725775.1 Actinomycetota bacterium
CCGAGTGATCGGCGCACTCATGATCCTGCCCGCTGCCATGACGCCGCTGTGGATGATCTTCGGCGAGGCAAGCCTTGCTGCGCACGTGGCCCTCTTTCTTGTGGGCATCCTTGGCTGGCTCGCGGCTATGGGATTCGGTGCCGCAGCCCTGGGATTGAGGTTCCGGATTTACTCGCTCGTGAGCATCGCAACGGTTGTAACGTCATTCGCGCTGGGCCTTTCGTATGTGCCGGAAGGCCAACGCAGGGCAACCGATGCCCTTCCTCGGGCTCGAGGAGCGCATCGGCTTCAGCGTCTACTTCTTGTGGATGACTGTGCTTGCGGTGGCGCTCTGGCGTAGGCCGACAAT
Source organism: Actinomycetota bacterium (assembly GCA_046725775.1). Classification (GTDB taxonomy): domain Bacteria; phylum Actinomycetota; class Actinomycetes; order Propionibacteriales; family Propionibacteriaceae; genus Microlunatus. The sequence goes on from JBKOZG010000088.1 coordinate 350, forward strand.
CAACGAACGCGACGGAGATCTGGAGGATCACAGGCGGGTGTCTCCTCTGGCAACTGGTTCCTAAGATCTACCTCTACCGTGGTATCGCGCGCGCGCAATGTCGTGTTCGATGTTCTCCTCTACGCCTAAGACATTGCGGTCCCAATCGGCGTTGACCCGTCTATGCCTGTTGTTGCTGCGGTTTCCTGAGGCACGCGCGTTTGGTCGACGGATGGCCCTTCTGGGCTGGGAGGCGGCTCAGCCGACTGCCACTAACAACCACCGACGTGGACCGGGCCGCATCAGGACGGATCTCCATGGGCCCATCCGCGTTCTATTCCTCCGGGTGACATGGCGCACTGAGACAGTACTTTGGATGCTGGCCGGTAACGGGCTCACAGAACTCTCCGCCCGCACAACGTGACAACCGTGGACACACCCACACCGTCTTCAGTCCGACCTCGATCGCATGGCGATAACGGACTGCATTGGGACGCCGTGAGTTTTCCAGCAAAGGGCTCCACGACCTCCCTCTGGCAGAGTTCTATGGTGCCCATCAGCGACCAGAACGCGCTCCGCGATGTGCCATCGCCCAGCATGGCCCTTGCCGAGGTCCTGGTGGTTCTGCAGGCGCTCGACATCGTTGGCTGCCGACATTGGTTGGAGGGCGGCTGGGGCGTCGACGCCCTGGTCGGCCGGCAGACCCGACCACACCGCGACCTTGACGTGGACTTCGACGCGGCGTACGAAGCCGAGGCGCTCGCGGCCCTGCAAGAGCTGGGCTACGTCGTGGAGACCGACTGGCGACCCAACCGCGTAGAACTGGTCGCGCCGGCACGAGGCTGGATAGACCTGCACCCATTGCTGCTCGACGAAGACGGAAGCGCGCGACAGGCGGCCCTTGACGAGGGCTACCACCGATTCGACCGTTCCTGGTTCACGGTTGGAGAGCTGGGTGGCCGGCCCGTACCGTGTGTGACCGCTCAGGCTCAGCGGCTGTTCCGCGAAGGCTACGAGCACAGGCCGGTCGACCGGCACGACCTCGACCTACTGGAGGAGCTCGACCGAGGGCGCAGTCCCAGACACACCGAGGCGCTCCGTAAGCGGACCGGCCTACAGGGACTGCTGATCGAGCCGCGGCATCTCGGACAGTGGCACTTGAGGAACCTAATGCGAGATTAGTGACGCCTCACGTTCGTGATGAGTTTGCTCGACGCCGGTCTCCTACTGCTGTGGCGTAACTCAAGCCCGGGAATCCGAGGGTCTGGGGTGGAGGAAACACGCGCCCGACTTGGGGCCAAGCAACCCGCTGCAGGGTGAACGTTGGCTCGGCTTGCAGCGGCCAAGCTTCGCGGAGCGGCGTCGCCCTGCCACGCGGCGCTGTTCCAGGCCGCCCGGCGGGCGTGTAAACGACGTCGATCCGCGCTGGCCAGGCTCGCCGCTAACCCTGCTCGACAAGCTGGCCCAGCACGTTGACGAGTTCCCGCGGCGCCGTCACGTGTGCGCTGTGCCCGGCCGCCAGCTCTACGAATCGCCATCCCGGATCCGACCGTGCGCGCTGGACGTATCCGGGCAGCGCCTGATCTTCCTTGCTTGTGCGCACAGCACATAAGCGCGAGGCACCTTAGGGCCCGCTGGGTTGGACAGGCGCAGCGGTTGGGCGAACGTCGCGAGCGGCTGCGAAACCATCCGCAACATCGCCCAGCGCACCGCTGGGTCCAGATCATCCGGCAACGGCTCAGGCAAGGGCGGTGGGATCAGCCACCCCTGCCCCTTGGATCTGGCTGCTTCCTCGTAGTCAGCCCGCTCCTGCGCGGGCAGTAGATCCAGCTCGCTCTGTCCATCCATAGGCACTTCGGCGTCGAGGAAGACCAGCAGCGCAAGCTGTTCCGGGACACGATCGGCCACACCGCCGATCACCATGCCACCGTAGCCATGGCCAACCAGGACCACCTCGCGCAGATCCTCGTACTCCAAGACTGCGACCACGTCGCGCACGTTGTCTCAAGGTCGACCTGTGCGCTCGCCAGGTGTGAGCGCTCTCCCAGACCGGTCAGCGCCGGCGTAAAGACCTCGTGGCCAGCGAACCGCACCAGCGGGCGCACCCATCTCCAGGCGTGCCCGCCGGACCAAGCGCCATGCACAATGACGAACGTCGCCATCCGTACTCCCTATGTCCCACCAGCTGAGGACCCAACCCGTGGCTCGCCACAGCTGCATCTTGGCAGCCCCCAGAGCGGCACAGCGCCAGCCTATTGGCTGGCGCCGCTCGAGCGACGGAGCAGGTGGTGTGCGCTGATCACCACCGCCCAAAGGAACGGAATGAACGAGCTGCCCAATGACGTCACGGGGTGATTACACGAACAGCGGTATAACTGGGCAACCATGGTCACTGCGCTGCCACGTCGTGGAACCGGCTCTTGATCAGCATCGCCGCGGGCACTGTTGCTGCCACCAGAAAGACCATCCTCGCAGCAGGCGGCCGCGACGGTCAGGCGCATATCGGTAAGCACCGAACTGGCGAGGGCCTTCCAGTTGTCGGCGCTGTCTTCGTCTGGCAACCCGCATCCGGGGTGCCCAAGCGATTGGCCGTGCGTCACGCTGACATCCCTGGTTGCACGCCTCGCCGTACCACTGCGGACCCCTCAATGGGCTGAGTCACCTTGGGTGCGGGTGCACGAGACGCTTTGTGCGTAGAGGAGGCTACGGCCGCACCGCCGGCTGGTGGGGTGCACGTCCCATGTTCCGGCCGCGAGCCATTGACCAAGGCTCGCCCCGTGCCGGCGCAGAAAGCCCCAGTATCCGATGATCGCCACCAGTAGAAGCAAGACGCCCAGCCCGGCTTGCATCCCATGAGTGAGCCCCGGTGGATAGATCACCTTGACCAGGTAGTGCGCGATGAATCCGTCGCGGTAGCCGGCCTCTCCGGCACGCTGGCGCAAGTCGTTCTCCAGCAACGTCAGGGGGCAGGTGAAGCCAGCGAACTCGACTAGGGCGCCGTATACCACCGTGGGGATGTGCGCCCAAATGATCAGGGGCCACCGCCATGTGAGAAAGACGCCACCCACGATGAAGCCGATGAACAGCAGATGGACGACCACCACGAGGTCAGCGCCAGCCCGGTACCACATCAAGTCACCCTGCCAAGAAGCCATACAGAGCCCACGATAGATCCAACGCCAGATCGCCTCGCGTCCGCGATTGTGCGCACTAGTGCCGCGCTGGCGGCCGCCCTGATGCGCCCGGTCGCCCAGGGCGATTGGCCCGCTCGCTTGTCGTATGACGACCAGCATGTGAGGTGGCTTCGCGGGTGATTGACCACGGAGTTGGTGCTTAATAGCCACGGGCTCCGTCGGTGAGTTCTCGCAAAATGTCCAGGTGGCCAAGGTGGCGCGCCGTTTCTTCGATGAGATGCCCAAGAATCCACCCAGTGTCACCAGCGGTAGTCCATCGGGTGTAGCGCTCGATGTCGCCAAGATCGTGAGCAGCTGTGATCTGGCGGGAACGCTCACACTGAGCGTCGTAGGCATCCAACGACCTGTGCAGTTGTACGTCCGACTCGCGAGTGCATTACGCGATTCAGCTGAACTGGCTGTCCGGGAGGTTCCGCAGCGCGTTGAGGACTCGGGTGGAAAGTCACTCCAGCCCCGGCGAGGTCGCTCGTGGGCCCGGAGATCTCCAATCCTCGACCAGTCCGCGTCGGTATCTGGTCCGGCCAGGACGACCGGTCCCGGTGACCCAGCCGTCGCTGCGGACGGCTGAGGACGGAGCCGGTCGGTCAGGGCGGCCCGGGCGAGCCAACCGTCTGGTCGACGAGTACCGGCTGCTGGTCTTCCCGGCCCGCACGGCCAGCCTCCTTGTCCCAGCTGAGCGAGCTGGCGGCATCGCGGAGGTGTGCAACGGCGTCTGTGCACCGTAACGCGCGGCCAGCTGGGTTATCGATTGGAGTCGGGATCTGACGCCCTGGCGGATGGATACTCGGTTCGTACGTTGATGTCACCAAACAGCGCCAGTGCGCGAATCCGAACTATGGGCGCAGCAACTGCAGCACTGCCGGTATCGTCTACAACCCTCCCTAGCAGAGGCGTTGCCACTAGCGACACTTGGACGTTCGGCGGTACCACTACCATCACATCACCGAGGTACGCCCGTACTCTGACGTCCAGGCCGTCGAACGGGATCACCGCATCCCGCAAGTCAATCTCCGCATTTCCCCACACGGCCCAGGAGCGCAACCGTTGAGCCACCTCGCCCCGGGGTCTGAACGAGGCGCTCCGCAAGATTGCACGGGCCTGCTGCGTGCCGGCTTTAACGAGGGCGGCGTTGTCGGCTCTCACAGGGAGCCGTTCGCTGTGAGGAATATCAGCGGTTTGATTCTCCAACTCGGCTACGTACTGCGCCGCCAAGACTTTGGACACTCGCTCGCTATGCTGTTCGGCTGTGATCCGGCCGTCGACCAGAGCCTGCCGAAGCGCTCGGAGTGCCTCATCGCGATCCTCGTCCGAAGCAAGCCACTGAGACCGTTGGTCGTCTGCCAACATGCCCTCACGATAATGCGGGAGCCAGTGATCAAATCGAGCGCGCTGCTTTGTCTTCCGTTGCGGTGGACTTGGGCGACCGCCGCTAGAAAGGCCTGCTACCCAGATCGCCGAGCAAGGCAGGACCGGCAGCCGGCGACCTGGACCAAACCGGGATGTTGTCAGTTAGAAGGGGTAGCTGCCGAGCTCCTGGTTTACGGTTACCCACTGCAGCTCGGTGAAGGCGTCCAGGTTCGCTTGCTGGCCGCCCTCAGCGGCCGCGGCCAGCTTTCCGGTGCTCCACGCTTGGCCTGCGTAGCGGAGAGCATCCATCGTTGATCCCGCACCTCAGCCAGGGGTACCCGTCGCCCCGTTCATCGGTCATCGTCGCCGAGGAGTCGTGGTTGACGCCCGCGTCGTTGCAGCAACTCATAGACAAGCACTGGCAAGGCCAGAGTCATCAATCCCACTGCGGCGTCCATCCAGATGGTGTACCCGTGGCCGAAGGCAAGATAGTGCTCGGCCAGCGCGATGGAGTCTGCCAGCACGATGAGCGGAGCGAAGACCACCAATAGCAGCAAGCCATGGATGAGCGGTGCGTGTCGGCTGTGTGCAGCCAGCTGTCGATAGCCCCAGAGGAGCAAGATCATCAGCGCGGTTCCGACCCCTAGGAAGAGCACCATGGTCGACACCAGCGCCAACGGTGGCAGCGTGTAGAGCGTGGATTGCCAGACACCTAGCCTGCCTAGGACCACGTTCAGCAGGATGATCGAGGAGGGAAAGCTCACCGCAGCGGTGGCGGGCTTGTCGTCGATCCTTCTTGTGAGTGCGGGTAACCCAAGCAAGCACCGCCACAGACGTAACAATTGCGACAGCGAGTAGCACCGCACCGCCGAGCGTGGACCGAGCGAAGACGGTGAATGGTGAGTCCGTCAGCACCTCACTCGTCCTTCAGAGTTCATGCTAGGGGCTTGCCACGGCACATGATCATGTTCGGGTCGTAGGGTGCGGTGTCGGAAATCTCCGCCCTCAACTGGTGCCTCGGCTTTGTCAATTCGGCACCATGAGCCCGATAAACCAGACCGTGACGAACACGGCCACTGGGCGAAACGATCAGATTCCTTGAGACCTCGGCCGAAACAGGCGGTGCGGGAGTAGTCGCCGAGATC
>JBKOZG010000027.1:0-11653 GCA_046725775.1 Actinomycetota bacterium
GCCTGTGGCATCAAAGAGCCGTGGAATCAGCGAGATCAGGGTGGACTTACCCGCACCGGTCGAGCCGATGATCGCCGTTGTCTGGCCCGGCTCGGCGGTGAAGCTGATGTTCCGCAGCACCGGGGAGTCCGCTCCCGGATACGTAAACTCCGTGTTGTCGAATGCCACCAGCCCGGACGCTCGCAGTGTGGTGACCGGATGCGCCGGGGGCACGACCGAGGAGTCGGTAGCCAGCACCTCTTGGATCCGCTCAGCGCAGACTGCGGCGCGCGGCGCGATGATGAGCAGGAACGTCGCCATCATGACTGACATCAAGATCTGGACCAGGTAGGTCAGGAATGCTGTCAGCGCCCCGATCTGCATCTCACCCGCATCGACGCGCTGGGCTCCAAACCACAGCACCGCCACACTGGAAACGTTGAGGACGAACATCACGATCGGAAAGATTGTTGCCACGTACCGTCCCACCGAGGTGGCGGTGTCGGTGAGCTCGGCGTTGGCCCGTGCGAAGCGCGCTGTCTCGTACGGCTCGCGGACAAACGCGCGAACCACCCGGATGCCGGTGATCTGCTCGCGCAGCACCCGGTTCACGGTATCGATTCGGGTCTGCTGCACTCGGAACAGCGGGCTCATCTTGCGGATGACCAGGAAGATCGAGATCGCAAGCACCGGCATCGCCACCGCAACCAACCAGGACAGGCCGATGTCGGTGCGAAGCGCCATGATGATGCCGCCGATCATGGTGATCGGCGCTGCCACGAACATTGTGCCGCCCAACAGCACGAGCGTCTGCACCTGTTGCACATCGTTGGTGTTGCGAGTGATCAGCGATGGTGCCCCGAAGTGATTGACTTCCCGGGATGAGAAGGAAAGCACGCGCTGGAAGAGTGAGGCGCGTACGTCGCGGCCAAAGCTCATGGCCGTCTTCGCGCCCAGGTAGGTCGCCCATATCGAGCAGCTAACCTGTACCAGACTGACGGCCAGCATCATCTGGCCGGTCCGCCAAATGTAGGCAATGTCACCCCTGGCCACGCCCTCATCGATGATCGCCGCATTCAGGCTGGGCAACAGCAAGGCAGCCATCGTGCCGGCTAGTGACAAGATCAGCAGACCAGTGATCGGGCGCTGGTAGGGAGCGAGGTACGTGCGGAGCAGGCGCATCAGCATGATGCCCGTCCTCTGCCTCGTGGCCGGTGCCCGCAGATGCCATGCAGAACAAGATCAACAATTTGCTGTGGTCCGGCGAGGCGCTGGTCACCGAGAATGGGATGGCTGATCGAAAAGGTGATCGTTCGCAGAGCGCTGGCCGCCTCCATGACGTCCAACCGGAGCTGATCTTGGTCCGGCTGGATCAGCGAGGCGATGGCACTGTTGAGCACCTCATTGTCGGCCTGCTGCTTGAGGCGGAAGCTTTCGTGATCATGAGCCTCCTTCCGCAGCCGCAACGATCCGAACAGTGTGACCACCCTCCGCAGTCGCTCCTGGAGGATGACGACCGCCGCAGCTAGCCGCGCGTCAAGGCTCAAGCTCGGATCGATCTGGGCGAGCTCATAGCAGGTGCGCCGGCTGTCAAAAGCGTCTTCGATAACGGCATCGATCAAGGCCTCCTTGGTGGCAAAGGCCCGAAAGATGGTCCCTTCCGCGATACCAGCCGCCTCAGCAATCTGCCGGGTACTCACATCGCGACCGAAGCGTTCCAGCAACGGCTCGGTTGCCGCGATGAGCGCGGCACGGCGTTCATCAAGGGGCAAAGGGGCAGCACGGGTCACCGGGCCAGCATAGTGAGTGAGCGCTCACTCAACAAGTGGTCTTGGCAAGAAGGTCGCCTTTCCCGGCAATGGTGGGACTATCAGAGGGCATTTGAAGGTTGCGCACACTGAGCACTATGGCGGAGGGTTCCCTTGACCCGACTGTAGGAGCTCACGGCTGGAACTGAAGGTTGGCACCTGGGAGGAGCAAGCGTTGGGTTTAGGTCGGCTGGACGATGAAGTCTTCGAGGCCGTCATCTTCGACATGGACGGAACGCTCATCGATTCAACCCCTGCCGTGGTCCGGGCCTGGGCCACCTGGGCCAGCGAGTACGGCCTTCCCCCCCTTGACTTGCGCAAGCATCACGGAACGCCCTCGGCGTCGGTGGTGCGTGCTGTGATGCCCGAACATCTGCACAAGGCGGGCACGCAACGCATCACTGAACTGGAGATTTCCGATCTTCACGACGTGGTAGTCCTCCCTGGCGCCGTCGAGGCGCTGGCATCCCTCGCGAGAGCCAAGAACGCGATTGCGACATCTTGTACTGTCCCGCTCGCCGAAGCGCGAATCGCGGCCGCTCAGCTACTGCAGCCCTCGGTACTGGTGACGGCAGATGACGTCGTGCATGGCAAGCCGCACCCGGAGCCGTTCCTCGAGGCGGCCCGCCGGCTGGGTGTCGACCCCCGACGCTGCCTCGTGGTGGAGGATGCACAGAAGGGACTAGAGGCAGCTCGCGCCGCCGGTTGCTTCACGTTGGCCGTAGTCACGACGACACCGCGAGAGGCGCTCGACGCCGACGCCATCGTCACGGACCTTTCAAAGGTACGGTTCGAGGTGGACGAGGACGGGGTACGGGTCAGGCTGCTGGAGCAGTTCGATGGTGCCCTTCGCGTAGCTCAGCGCATGTAAGCCCTGTTCACTATCAGATCCCTAGATCGAGATCAACAATCCGCCCAGCTGACCATCACCTCGTCAGAGGATCCCGACATCGACGAGGTGATGCTGGATGGCATATGACGCTGCCGCTGTTCGGGAGTGGACACCCAGCTTGTCGAAGATGTTGCTGACGTGGCGATGCACGGTTCTTTCGCTCACGAACAGCTCAGCCGCAATCGCGTGGTTTGTCTTGCCGGCGGCCACCAGCTTCAGTACCTCGATCTCGCGCGCGCTCAAAGGGCCGAACGCCTGGGTGGAATGCTGCAGCTCCTCGACGCGATGCACATCGGGGTGGGCGCCCAGGCGGGCGAAGGTTGATCGCGCTGAGGTGAGCTCGACCTCGGCAGCGTCTTCGTCGCCAACCGCCCGGCACGCCAGGCCGATGAGGACCGTCACCGTTGCCACAGCGTAGGGGGCGTCGACCTCCCTCCAGCACCGCGCCGCGCTTCGCAGCAGGGGCAGGGCTGCAGCAGGATCTCCGTCACTGAGAGCAAGCGCGCCGCGGGCCGCGTCGAGCTCGGCCTGCACGCCAGGGGCTGTGTAGACCGAGGCGATGACGGCCAGTTCGGTGGTCGCCTGCCGCGCCGCATGGATGTCGCCCGCCGCAAGCATGATCGTGACAGCGGCCGTAAGCAGGTCGAGGCGCTCAAGCTGTCCTTGAGTCTCGGCGAGTGCACGTCGGATGCCGAGCACCGCCTTGTCCAGCTCGCCTTGGGCGAGCCGCAGCAGAGACAGGCCTGGCTGGGTCGGCGCGCCCAACTCTGCTGCCCGGCGATAGCTGGCTTCGGCCTCGGGGTCGCCGAGCAGGCGGTGTATCTCGGCGAGCTGGTAGTGGGCATGGCCGGCGACGAGCTGGCCGTAGTCTCCGCTGAGGTCGTCGCAGACGAAAGCCACCTCGTCGAGGGCCGCTCGCCATGAACCGCGCAGGCACATCAGGTGTGCGCGATAGATCCGGCAATTGCCGAAGTAAGCCCCACCCAGCCGGGGTAGCGAATCGAGCCAGGCGCCGAGAGCATGAGTCCACTCACTCGCCCTGCTGAACTCGCGAGCCTCGTGGCACGTGGCGATCGCGCTGCAGTACATCATGCTCGTCGCGCGCGGCGACGTGTCGCGCTCCACCACTGGGACCATCGCCTCGTCCAGCCGGCTGAGGCCCTCCTTCAGCCTCCCTCCCTTGATCAAAGCTCGGCCCCAGACCGTCGTGGCGAAAGCGACCAGGTCGGCCTCACGACGTCGAGACGCCATGTCAGCGGCGCGTGCCAACAGCCGCGCAGCCTAGTCGTAGTCGGCAGCAGCAACCAAGAAGTAGGCCTCGAGGAAGAGCAGCCATCCGTTGTCGACGTCTGGCATGCTGCGCCGCACCTGCCCAGCCCAACCATTGGCCCGCGCGAACTCGGCGTTAATGATCAGGGCCTGGAAAATCCAGAAGGCAGATGTGATCGCCTGATCGACTTCCCCGGCATCGACACGCAAGTTGAACGCACGTCGCAACAAGCGGATCGCGTCGGCACCGCGACCTAGAATTTGCGCAGCCTCGGCATAGCGTTCTAGATCGTCGGCGTCCAACTGCTCGTCGCGATCGGCTTCAGCGAATTGTTCGTACGCCTCGGCCCAATGCGACTGGGCGTGCAACTCCCGAGCCTGGCTCAGCCCGATCGAACCATCCGCCATGGCGGCCCCTCTCCCGCCCTATCATCCCGCCGAGGGCGGGATCGGTAGAAGTACCCATTGGCCGTCGCTCAATCTGGCGCGACATGCCGATGCCGCGGTATGCGGGTGCATCGCATCTTTGCAGTGTCACCCGAAGGTCGGGTGTCAAAGTCACCAGGGAGGTTGTGATGGCTGCGCCATTTATCTTCATCGGAACCCACAAGGTGAAGCCGGGCAGGCTGGAGGAGTTCAAGGCCTGGTTCGCCAACTACATCGACACCACTGTCGAGCCAAACGAACCGCGCCTACTGTCTTTCGAGGCATATGCGGACCCCGAAGCCAACGTGGTCACCGTCGTCCAGGTCCACCCTGACGCAGAGTCAATGGTTCACCATATGGAAGTCATTACGGAGCATGTCGCGACGGCATACGTCAACTTTCTCGAACGGGAGAGCAGTTGGCAGATCTACGGAACGCCCCGGGCCGGAGTCCTCAAGCTGGTTCAGCAGATGGCCGGCGACGACGAGATGCCCACGAGCCAAGAGCCCTTCGCTGGCTTCACGCGGCTCGGAGAGGGTGCAGTCGCGGCTTGAGTGAGCAGGCGGGCTGGCTGGAAGCTAACCGGTCTTGCGGCGAAAGGTGCGCTTGGTCTCAACCGGAGCTTGCGCGTGCACATGCGGCTGAGCGTTGTCGATGTGGTCCTCGCCTTTGCGGCCCTGCTTGGCGGCGAGCGCCTCACGGAATTTGCGCCTGGTCTCGTCCTCAGGTGTTTGATCTTGATCGGGCGCCTGATCTTGATCGGGCGCCTGATCTTGATCGGGGGCCTGATCTTGATCGGGTCCCCGGTCTTGATCGGGTTTCATAGGCGCGCGCCCCTGTGTTCTTGTGCGCGCCTGCGGGGGTTCAAGGGGGTCGTCCCCCTTGCCTGTCTCACGCGCGCTCCCCTGTGTTCTTGTGCGCGCCCGCGGGTGTTCAAGTGGGTCGTCCCCCTTGCTTATCTCACGAGCGCTCATGGGCCCTCATCCTGCCGCTGATCACCCGCGGAGCCAGCCGACTCCTGGCCGGGTTGGTTGGACGGCCATGGGCTGGGCGGCGGCCAGTTACGAACGGTGTCCTCCTCGCCCTCGAGTTGATCATCGCTCTCGGTAGCGGTGTTGCTCTGCTCGCCAGAGCCGCTGCCAGCTGCATCGGGCTCTCCCGGCACCAGCATTACCGCTGTGCCGTAGGCGGCGACCTCGCTAAGCGACTGAGTGATCTCGCTGCAGTCGAACTTGAGCCCGACGACCGCATCCGCGCCGGCGGCTACCGCCATCTCAACCATCCGAGTCACTGCGTCTTGGCGCGAGTCGGTCAGCATCACGACGTAGCCGTCAAGCGGGTTGAGGCCGCGCAGGTCTGGCCGCAGTTCGCGGGTACGCGCCACGACCCCGACCACATCGCCGACCACGGAGGAGATTTCCCGCCCCGGAACCGTCTCCATGGTCACCACGGGTAGCGAGCGCTGGAGGATGGCCGGCTGCTTCGTGGCGGGAGGTTGCGGAGTCCACTGCGGCGGTTGCCCGTACTGCTGCTGCGGCGGGTACTGACCTGGTTGCTGACCGTACGGACCCTGTTGGCCCGGATACGGTGGCTGCGGTTGGCGTCCCGCGGGCGGTTGTCCGTACTGCTGTGGCTGCCCGTAGGGTCCGGGCTGCTGCTGCCCGTACGGATTTGGCGGATTCTGCCCGTAAGGCGGCTGCTGCCCGTAACTGCTCATGCCGACAAGATATCGGCCCAAGACATCTGGGCCCAGACGGCTGGGGCGTTCACTCGACCCCGTAGTAGTGCCGCAGCTCGCCGAGCGGGGCGTAACCAAGCCGGCAACTCGGTAGCGAGGAACGCCCATCGCAGCGCGCCTTGACCTGCGCGTCGATGGCAGCATTCAACGCGCTCCGGCTGGACTGGGAAAGTGACCAGCCCAATGGTGCGGCGACCTCGGGCTGCGGCAGTCGATCGATAACGATCACCCGGCGAGGCAGCGCTGTTTCCAAAGCGCCACATGCATCCGCCAGTCCCGCCACGTTCCCAGGCGCCTGGCAGAAGCCGTGCAGCTTGACAAGGTCTCGAGCGCGCTCCAGCAGCGCGGCCGGCTTGGACAGGCTGACCCCTCCCCTGAGGTAGGTACGGAGCGGAAGAGCAACTTCGCTTGTCGGACCCTGATCGAGCTCTGGGTGCGCGGTGTCCTGATCACCGTTGGCCAGATACACGACAAAAGGCACGATGAAGGGCAGATCGTTTGCCGGGTTTGCCGCCTGGAGGTTGTGGTCGCGAACCAGCGGAAGCCACTGTGGTGCCAGATCGGTGATCGTCGCCAGCCCGCTGTTCTCGACATAGCCGCCATCGACCAGCTGTGTACGCGGCCAGTACGCCGGGGTCCGCTGGTCAACCTTCACGCGATCCGGGCACGGTCCGATCACCGCACCGGGTGTGACAAAGGGGAAGCGCGCGGTCAGCAGCGCGGCCGTCGCCGCTTGGATGTCGCCTAGGCAGAAATGGCCGAGATGGCCGCTCGCTTCGGGTGCATGGGGGCCATATGCGGTGAAGAGATCGACAGTACGCGTCGCCGGGCCGGGCACTTTGTCGCAGCTGTTCTCGGGGTCGAAGCTATCGCCCGGAGAGGTGATGATCATCGCGCTGGGGTCGGGCTTGATCTGGCTGACCCAGACCCGGCAGACATGCTTGGCGTCGGTGGAGTTCAAGATCAGATGACCGGTCGCGGCCGAGAGATCTTGATCATTTAGGAACGAGCGATCACCCCAGGCCTGGCCCGGCCGCTGGTAGGCGTCCTTCCATCCTGACTCGATCAGCCGGGCGCGGTCGGTCCAATCCCAAGCGCGCGTACGCCGGGGAAACAGCGGCATCGGGACCCCGGTGGCCCCGTAAAACGTGTCCCGGATGAACGTACCGTCCGCAGCCTCCGACAACGTGCCAGGGCCAGCCATCTGCTGGATGGCCTCGACGGCCCGGGTGATCCCGGGGTCCGTTGCGGTCCCGCTGAATCGAGCCACGGTGAGACCGACTGAGCCGCCGCTAGCGCCGGCGGAGAAGAGGACTGACCGGCCGGCGCAGGTCTTCTCGCCTATGGCCTCCAGTCCGCGGACGGTCCAGTAGGCAGCCCGAATGCCGCCGCCCTCAGCCGCCACCAGCAGCATGGGACGAACCCTGTGCTTACCCACCGTGAACTCGCAGCCCTCAGGGTCGGCCGACCATGCGTGAAAGGCGTCAGCCATGGTCTTACGGCCGTCGACCGGCCCTGCGGCCGATCCTCGATCCACTTCATGGATGGTGCCCTTGCCGCTGAGCACTATGACCAATACCACGATAACGGCCAGCACCGTGACCACGGGCGTGCGTTTGAAGCCTAATAGTCGGAACGCCTCGGCCGGGGCGTGCGGCTGCACGATCAGGCCCATAGCAGAGACCATGCCTGTCAAGGACCCGATGCCAAGGACGGCCGTCGCCGCCAGCCCTAGCCGCGCGGCGAGCGTCGGAACCAGGCCGAGGACGAAGAAGATCAAGATCCAAACCACCAGCAGCGATACTCCGGTGCGGACGGGATCCCAGGACGCGATGCGAAGCGTCGGAGGGACACGTAGCACGGTCGTAATGATCATGATCAACCAAGGCAGGCCGATGAGAATGAGCCCTGTGCCGACGCAAACCCAGACCCAGACGATGTCCACCTGAACCAGTTGTCCGCGCAGGATGAGCACCGGGGCAAAAGCACGGAGCAGACCGAGACCGGCCACGACCACGACAGCTGCTGTGGCAATGTCCCCGACAATGGTGACCGAGGCAACATCCTGATCGTAAAACTCGGGAGGATGAGCCTTGCGAGCCCGTTCCGGGTGCTTCGTCCAGATCCTGCGCAGCAGCAGCGAGACCCCAATGATCGCCAGGAGCGGGACGCCAACGAAAACCACGGTTCGCAGGGTGTGCAGCTCGCCTGAGGATCCCGGCTGAGCTGAAAGAGCGTCCGGCCAGGTTGCTCCTGTCCTGCCGACCAGCAGGGCCAGCACGGCGAAGACAACGACCACGGCGGGACCGATCGTCCAGTATCCGAGCGTAGCCGCAGGGTAGGGCTGGCCGGGCTTGCTGAACTTCCGTACGAATCCGATACGAAGCCGAGTCGTGATGACGACCGAGAGCGCCACGATGAGTGTGGCGACCAAAGCGGCGACCGCGCGGACGCGTCCAACGCCACTGTCCACCCAGGCCCGCTCCACATCGGGGAGCTGCTCCAAGATGGCGGCCCCCGACGTCACACTGAGCACGAAGAAGACGAGGCTGGGAGTAGGGAGAAGCGTTGTACCAAGATCGCATTCCAGGCCCGGCCCAGCGGACTCCGTCTACGCTCTTCGGACTTGTCAGGCGCCTTGCTCACATACTTCTCGGGAGCTCGGACTACCAGGCCGATCACCGCAATAATGAGAAGTGCCGCGACCAAAAGCCACTTGATCTTGGTCAGTACGACGAGGACCGGTATGAGATTGGCGTTACCTCCGAAGACAGCGAGCGCTAAGAAATTCTCGAGAAGGTCTACCACGACCAACGCCGCCAAGCCGATGCCGGCGAGCCACCGCCACCAGGGTCGTTTCGCAAAAAGCACGATCACCAAGCCGAGCAAGGCGTACACCACGATGAACGCACAGTCCAGCGCGATGTGAGTGTTAAAGAGGCTCACGAAGCGGTCACGATCCGCTAGGGACCCGGCCGGCCCAACCACCCTCCAGCCCTGTGTGCTTTGGCCAAGGAACACCGCCGGCCCGAAGAGCGCAACCAGCGACCAGCTGAGACCCTCGGCGTCGAGCACCCGTTCGGACTGCATGTCCAGAGCAACGAGAACGACGACAAGAGCGAGGCTGGCAGAGACCAGCAGCCCGATCAGGTACGCCGCCACTTTCTTGTCCCGTTGCGACTTCAGCAAGCCGGTCACGGCAACGCCCCTCTCACGCGTCTTGTCCGGTTGCAGGAACTCACGTGTACGTCCGTTCGGTCGCTTTGCCTGCGTTGCAACGTGTGTATCGCGAGGGATGCGACGTGTAGGCAGGTTCCTGCAAGCCAGGTCCCGACCTAGCCCAGCTCGGTCATCTCGACGGTGACGAACATCTCCGAGCGGCCGCCGGAATAGGTGCCGCGCAATGGGGCGACGTCGGCATAGTCGCGACCGTGGCCGACTCGGACGTATCCGTCGGTAGGCCGCCGACACAAGGTCGGGTCGTACGACACCCAGCTGCCGCACCACCACTCCACCCAGGAGTGGCTCTCGCCCTCAACGGTGGTGTTCGGCGTGCCACGGCCCGGATGCAGATATCCCGACACGTAACGAGCGGGCAGACCGATGGAACGCAAAGCTCCCAGTGCCAGGTGGCTGTAGTCCTGGCAGACGCCGCGCCGCAGCTCCCAGACCTCGCTCGCCGTGCTGGTGACCTTCGTTGAGCCGCGCTCGTAGCTGAGACGGTCATGAATCAGGGCACACACGTCAAGAGCCGCTAGTCGAGGCGGCTGTGCGGTTGTCATCGTAGCCAGCCCGGACAGTTCCTCTACAGGCTCGGTGCGTTCGTTGACGGTCAGGAATTCGGCCATCTTGTCCACCACAGCGCGGTCCCGTAGCGCCGCCCAGCCAAGATCATTGGGCGCGACCCGCCGGTCGACGTCCCAGGCAAGATCATCTCCATGCGTCTCCACCACACCCTGTGCGTGCACGCTCAGCCGATCATGCGGCTCGTGCACCTCGAAGGTGGTGACGACGGTGCCCCAGTAATCGGTGTAGCTGAAGCTCCACGCTGCAGGCTCGATATTGACCCGAGTGCTCCACACCGTCTGATGGTCGGTCTCCGCCGGAGTCATCCGTGCCTCGTTGTATGAGGACTTGACGCGCGTCGCGTACCGGAATCCCGTCCGATGGTCAATGCTTAGCCGCATCTCAGCGGGTCCCTTCGGTGATCCAGGCGGTCGGGTCCGCAGCCGCGAAATAGCTGGTGGAGACAGTGATGGTCACCTGCGCCATGACATCCTGTACGGCTGACATCTCACGGTCGAGGTTCGCAAGCAGATCGTCAAGATCGGCATACTCGAGGCGAGCCCGGAGCTGGCCCAGCGAGCGAACCGCAGTGTGGGCGTGCCGTGCGGTCAGCGTGTTGTTCTGGGCTACCTTCTGCAAGCTGTCGGTGGCAGCGATCAGCCCGTGCATGATCGAGCGCGGGAACCTGGCGTCCACGATCAAGAACTCGACCGCCTCGCGGTCGGTGTACAAACCTCGATAGGTCCTCAAGAAGGCGTCGTGTCCGCCGCATCCCCGCAGCACCGCGGGCCATTGGCGGCCGCCGTGAGCCAGCGACGCCGACGCGACCAGCCGCGAGGTCATGTCAACTTGTTCCAAGGATCGGCCCATGGACATGAATTCCCAGCCGTCGTCACGGACCATGACGCTGCGAGCGATTCCGGCGAACATGGCACTGCGCTCGCGTACCCAGTTCAGGAACACATGCGCGCCGCTGGCTCCGAAGGGGGTGGTCGGGAGCTGGTGCCAGGTCGTGTTCACGCACTCCCAGAGATCGAGCGGAATCACCTCTCGGGCCCGGCGCGCATTGTCCCGCGCCGCCGCGTAGCAGAAATAGATCGAGGTTGGCTCGGTCGGGTCATAGCCGAGCACCCGCAGCAGGTCGGTCAGCGTCGGGTGTTCGACATGATCAACATTCATGAGCGCAAAGAGATTACGGCAGGCATCGACCTCGGCGGCCTGGGTGTCTTCAATGAGCATCCGCAGGTGGGTCTGGAGCAGTCGCGCCGTATCTTCGGCCCGTTCCACGTAACGCCCGATCCAGAACATCGACTCGGCGATCCGGCTCAGCATAGGCAACTCCGCTGGCTGGCCTGCTGTTGCTGATCCTCTTGCTGCCGTTGGGTTTCGGCGAGCTTCGGCATCACAGCTATGGGGACTGTGGCGACGGTTAGTGGTACTTCCGGCTGCGATCGACCATGATCAACTGCTTCCTCGCGCCGCTCGGTCGCCACTCGTCCGGATGACGATCGGTGCGCAGGTGGGCTGAGCACCCAGGTGTCCTTACTGCCACCGCCCTGGCTGCTGTTGACCACGAGCTCGCCCTCGGGCAACGCGACGCGGGTAAGCCCGCCAGGGAGCACCCAGACGTCCTCACCATTGTTGACAGCGAACGGTCGAAGATCGACATGGCGCGGCTGTAGGCAGTCCTCGATCAGCGTTGGCACGGTGGAAAGCTGCACAACCGGCTGCGCGATCCAACCGCGCGGATCCTCG
>JBKOZG010000207.1:0-10148 GCA_046725775.1 Actinomycetota bacterium
CCACGAAGCTGTGGTGGCTTGTGCTCATCTCCATCTTCGTGCTCAGCGCTGGATATGCCGCGCTGCCAGCCGTTGTAGCTCTGCTGGGAAGCAGGGTTGGGGTCGCCAGCACGCCATTTGCTGATCCAGGCGTCATCCGCAGCATTTACAACGGCGGAAATGTGCTGTCTCGGATCCTAGCCATGGTGGTGGGCATCGTCGCAGCGGGAAGCGAGTATCGGTACGGCACGCTTGCCTCGAGCTATCTCGCCACTCCTCGGCGGGTGAGGCTGCTGCTCGGCAGGGCGGAGGCTTTGCTGATCTTCGGAATGATCTATGGGATCACCAGTGTGGGGGCCGGCATGTTGGTTTCGGTCCCTTTCGTGCTGGCGCACGGCGGGACGTTCCTGCTGAATGAGCCAGCAACTTGGCGCTCCATCATTCTTGGGGTGTGCTCGATTGCGCTCTGGACCTTGATCGGGATGGGCCTCGGAATCTTGATCAAAAACATGTTGATCGCCCTTGTGGTCGGCATCATCCTCGGTTTCCTGGTCGAACCGATTGTGTCGATCGTGTTCTTCCTGAAGAGTTGGGATCGGCTGCTCAATCTGATGCCCAGCGGCGCGACCAACGCCATGCTGGAGATCACCTCGCCGGTGCTGTTCGCCGGACATCATCCAACGCCGTGGTGGCTGGCCGCTCTGGTACTCGTGGCATGGTGTCTGCTGCCGGCGCTCGCCGGTGTGTTGTCTGCCGTACGTCGTGACGTTGCCTGATCGTCTGCATCTTGGACCTCATGAAGGCGCTGTAACGCTCGGCTATTTCATCACTCTGCAGGGCGCGGTGGGCTGGCCGGGCTAGACTCCGCAGGCATGGCGCGAGTGGTTGTCGACGTGATGCCGAAGCCGGAGATCCTGGACCCGCAGGGCAAGGCGGTCACGGGTGCACTGGCTCGACTGGGTTTTGCCGGCATCTCGGTACGCCAGGGGAAGCGGTTCGAGCTCGATATCGAAGGTGAGATCACAGAGGATCGGCTGGCAGAGGTGCGTCGGGCTGCGGAGACATTGCTGGCCAACAACGTGATCGAGACCTTCAACGTACGCGTCGAGGAGCCGCCTGCGGCACCCGATGACGGCGGCGAGGCCGAGTCCGCGGGGCAGACCGAGCTCGCCAGCCAGGCGGGCTGATGGCTCCAAGGATTGGAGTTGTCACCTTTCCAGGCTCGCTTGACGACCAGGACGCGCTCCGCGCAATCCGGCTCTGCGGTGGGGAGCCGGTCACGCTGTGGCACGGCAACGACACCCTCAACGACGTGCAAGCCGTGATCTTGCCAGGCGGGTTCTCCTATGGGGACTACCTGCGCTGCGGTGCCATCTCCCGATTCGCCCCTGTCATGACTGAGGTGATCAAGGCCGCAAACGACGGGATGCCGGTGCTGGGCATCTGCAACGGCTTTCAGATCCTGTGCGAGGCCCATCTCCTGCCGGGGGCGCTGATCCGCAACGACGTTCGGGTCTTTGTCTGCAAGGATCAAGATCTTCGCGTGGAGTCTATCGACACCACCTGGACGTCGGACTTCACCCAGGGCGAGGTCATCACGCTCGTGCTCAAGAGTGGGGAGGGCGGCTACGTAGCCGATGAGGAGACCTTGCGTCGCTTGGAGGGCGAGGGCCAGGTGATCTTCCGGTATGTCAACGGCAACCCGAACGGCTCCTTCCATGACATTGCCGGCATCTGCAATGAGCGGGGGAATGTGGTCGGCCTCATGCCACATCCGGAACACAATGTCGACTCACTGACTGGACCGACCCAAGACGGTCGCCCGATCTTCAGCAGCGTCTCCAGCTTCCTCGCCACCAAGGTCTAGTCACCCGTGGCTGACGGACGACGCTCATCCGGCGTCCGACAATCGCCGCGACGTCACCCGGTCGGCGGCTCCGTGGCGGACGAGCCTAGTCGCGATAGCCCGCTGGGCCGGCGGTGGTGGGTGCTCATGCTCCTCGCACTGGGCGTGCTGTTCGTCGGGCTTCGTGGCCTACACACTTTGGCTGATCAGCCGCAGGAGTCGGCGATTTTCACCGATCAGGTTGTGGTAGTCGGCGTCACGGGTCGGACCGAACTTACCTCTGCGGATCGCGCCGCATTGGGCACTCATCTCGACGATGCGCAGGTTGGCATGGTCTCCGTCCGCCCGCGGTATGTCGGGGACTGTGCCGCGGCGGGTTGGACCACCCTCGGGGCCGGTCGGCGGGCAGCCGTTGATGGTCTGTGTGTTCCCCAGGTCCAAAACGGGAGGGTGACCGACTGGACTGAGCGCCAGGCGGCTGCTGCGGCGCGTCGCGGTGACGCCCAGCTGGGCACCCTCGCCGGTTCCGTTACCAGCTGTGTGGCCGCTGTCGGCCCTGGAGCAGCTCTCGCGGCCGCGGAGCCGGACGGGAGCGTCGCCAACTACCAAGCGCCCGAGGAGTTCGTCGCTGGCGGCATGCAGACCCAGTGTCCGATCACGCTAGTGGACGCTGGACCGCTCTCCGACCAGATCATCACCCAACTAGCCGATCGCGACGACATCACCCTGATCGTGACTGGTGTCGGGCCGGGCGCAGGCTCAGACGACCCGAGTTTGCAGGTGATCTACCGGCTCGGCACCACACTGCCCGGCTGGCTTACCTCTGCGAGCACACGGCGCGAGGGAATCGTGACACTGACCGACCTGACCCGGACCTTGATCGACTTTGCAGCTCCGGGGTCATCGGTCGCTATCGATGGCTCGCCATTTGCGGTCTACAGCGCGGACCTCACACTCGCTGGCATCGACGCCAAGATGAACTCAATTACCGCGCTCTCAAACGCAGCGCCAATTGGCTACCTGATACTCGGACTGGGTGGCGGGCTGTTGTTCGTGATCTTGGTGGTCGGTACGCTGCAGAGCAGGTTCCGGCTGCCCAAGCTGATCTTGACCTTCGGCGGGATACTTCTCGCCGCCATGATGCTCACCGGCGCGGTGCCTTGGCAGAACAGCAGCTCGCCCGGGCTGTTCCTCAGTGTTGTTGTTGCCGCGTGGTCGGTGATCCTGACCTCACTTGCGCTCCTAATCGGTCGCCTTGCACAAGTGCCCAGTGCCATCGCAGCGGCCGCGATTACCGCTGCTGCGTTCACATTTGATGCGGCACTGGGTGCTGTGATGCAACCCGGTTCGATGCTCAACTCACGGCCCATCTTCGGCTTGCGCTGGTACGGGTTCGGAAACGTGACCTTCGCCGCGTACGCCAGCACGGGACTGTTCCTTGCGGGCTACCTCGCCCATCGCTGCCTGGCGGCCGGCAAGCGTGCCGCGGCTGTAGCCACCGTTGGCGTCATCGGCCTCGGCGTCGTGATCTGTGAGGGCTGGCCTTCCATGGGCAGCGATTTTGGTGGGGTCATTGCGCTGACACCTGCGGTGCTCTGGCTGATGCTGGCGCTCTCCGGCGTCAAGATCACCTGGCCGAAGCTGCTGGCGATTGCCGGGCTCGCGGTGCTGGCCGTCGGGGTGATCTCTGTGCTCGACTGGCTGCGCGGACTCGACAGGCGTACTCACCTAGGCAATTTCGTGCAAAGAATCCTCGATGGGGACGCGCTGGACGTGATCAGTCGCAAGGCGGTCGCGGCGGCTGAGACGATTGCCTCCCCGCTCGGCATCGGGTCGCTGCTGATCGGTGTCCTGCTGTGGATAGTGATCTTGACTTACGTCGTGCCACGAGTCTCGCCGGATTTCAGCACTGTACGCAGCACGCTCATCGCCGTCCTGATCGTCGCGATTCTGGGCACGCTGCTGAATGACGGCGGGGTCAGCGTCTGGCTCACGGCAACCGCGGAGGTAGCCGTAGTCATGGGCTGGTTCTTCCTGGACTGGGCAGAACGCAACGATTGGGCTATCAGCACCGCCCAGCGCAGGTAGCGTTGCGGCCGTGGCAGACAGTGTTAGCAACGCTGCGCGAACCCCTGGTCAGGCACAACCATGGGCGGAGCTGGGTCTGAAAGACGGCGAATACGCCCGGATCAAAGAGATCTTGGGCCGTCGCCCGACCTCATCCGAGCTCGCCATGTACTCCGTCATGTGGTCTGAGCACTGCTCGTACAAGTCTTCCAAGGTGCATCTGCGCCAGTTCGCCGACCTGCCGCCCGAGACCCCTGTCGGCAAGCTGCTCGCCGGCATCGGTGAGAACGCCGGCGTGGTCGACATTGGGCAGGGTTACGCGGTCACCTTCAAGATCGAGTCGCATAACCATCCGAGCTATGTCGAGCCGTACCAGGGTGCTGCCACCGGTGTCGGCGGAATCGTCCGCGACATTCTGGCCATGGGGGCGCGGCCCATCGGCGTCATGGATTCTCTCCGTTTCGGGCCGCTCGACGAGCCCGGCACCGGCCAGGTGCTGCCTGGGGTTGTCGCCGGCATCGGCGGCTACGGGAATTGCTTAGGCCTGCCCAACATCGGCGGCGAGGTGGCCTTCGACCGTACCTATCTCGGTAACCCGCTCGTCAACGCCTTGTGCGTCGGCGTGTTGCGCCGTGAAGACTTGCACTTGGCGAAGGCAACCGGTGCCGGTAACAAGGTGATCTTGTATGGAGCCTCGACCGGCGCGGATGGGATCGGTGGTGTCAGCGTGCTCGCCTCGGAGAGCTTCGACGACACCGACGCTGAGCCTGGCGATTCGCAGACCGGATCCAGCTCCCGGCCTAGACCGGCCGCCAAACGCCCCAGCGTTCAGGTGGGCGATCCCTTCATGGAGAAGCTGCTCATCGAGTGCACACTGGAGATCTTCGCGGCTGGGCTGATAACCGGCATTCAGGATCTCGGGGGCGCCGGACTTTCCTGTGCCACCTCAGAGCTGGCCAGTGCCGGGGACGGCGGCATGCATATTGATCTTGATCTGGTGCCGCTCCGTAATGCGACGCTGAGCCCAGAAGAGATCTTGATGAGCGAGTCGCAAGAACGCATGATGGCGATCATCGAGCCTGATCATGTCGAGGCTTTCCTCGCGATCTGCCGCAAGTGGGATGTCCTGGCAACGGTGATCGGTGAGGTTACAACCGGAGACCGGCTGGTGATCGACTGGCATGGAGAGACCGTGGTCAACGTGCCGCCGCGCACGGTGGCTCACGAAGGTCCGGTTTACGCGCGTCCCTATGAGCGGCCCGAGTGGCAGGCTCAGGTCCAGGCAGGAGGCATTGATCAGCTTCCGCGGCCGGCCAGCGGCGCGGAGCTCTCTGAGACTCTGCTCAGCCTGGTCAGTTCGCCCAACCTCTGTGATAAGTCGTGGGTTACCGATCAATACGACCGTTACGTTCGTGGCAACTCCGTGCTTGCCCAACCCGATGATGCTGGGATGTTGCGAGTCGACGAGGACTCGGGCCTCGGCGTCGCGCTCGCAACTGACTGCAACGCGCGCTTTGTCCTGCTCGATCCCTACGCAGGCGCGCAGCTGGCTCTCGCTGAGGCGTACCGCAATGTCGCAACCTCTGGGGCTGAGCCACTGGCGATCACTGATTGCCTCAACTTCGGTTCGCCGGAAGATCCGGCGATCATGTGGCAGTTCAGCGAGGCGGTACGCGGGCTCGCGGATGGCTGCCGAGTGCTGGGTACACCGGTGACCGGCGGGAATGTCAGTTTCTACAACCAGACCGGTGACACGCCAATCCTGCCAACACCGATAGTCGGCGTGCTTGGAGTGATCGACGATGTGACGCGTCGGACCCCTGGAGGATTCACTGCGGCCGAGCAAGTCATCTACCTGCTCGGTGAGACCCGTGACGAACTGGCCGGCTCTGCCTGGGCAGGGGTCATCCATGATCATCTTGGCGGTCAGCCGCCCGCGGTTGATCTTGCTCAGGAGAAGGCGCTGGCTGAGGTGCTGATCAGGGCGAGCCGCCGAGGTCTGCTCGGTAGCGCCCATGATCTGGCCGATGGTGGACTGGCGCAGGCTCTAGTCGAGTCGGCCCTCCGGCACGGGCTCGGCGCACGCATCGAGCTGCCCGCAGAGGCTGATCCGTTCGTATCGCTCTTCTCGGAGAGCACCGGGCGAGCGCTTGTCTCAGTGAAGGAGGGTGCCGACCGCGATCTCGCTTCGCTGTGCCGGATCAACGGGGTCATGCTTACCAAGCTCGGCGTAGTCACGGCTGAGGAGGACGCCATCCTCGAGGTGGTCGGCCAGTTCACACTGCCTCTAACGCGCATCCGGGAGGCATGGCAGAGCACCATTCCAGCCGTCATGGCTGCCCACTGAGCAATGCCCGCCAGCGGTATGGGGGAGGGCTTCTCACTATGGATAACCCAGGAACAAGGCCCAAGGAGGCACGAGAAGTGTTGCGAGGACTGTGCACAGTCAATTTCTTTGCTGACGATCACGCCGCGGCCGCGAAGTGGTACGGCGAACTGTTCGGCGTGGCTCCGTACTACGACAGCGCGGACTACGGCAAGGGCCCGGGCTATCTCGAGTTCCGCATCGGCGATTACGAACACGAGTTCGGCATCTTGTCCAGCAAGTTCGCGCCCCACAAGACCGGCGGACCGCCGGCCGGCGCGGTCGTCTACTGGCACGTCGACGACATCGAGGCTGCTCTGGGGCGGGTGTTGGCACTGGGAGCGAGGGAGCACGCGCCCATCACCAAACAAGGCGAAGGATTCATCACGGCATCCGTAGTTGACCCGTTTGGCAACGTCCTTGGCCTGATGTACAACCAGCATTACCTTGACATCCTCGGCAGGAGGTCCTGACCGAACGCCTCGTCGGCCACCGAGTGGTGCTGCCGGGTGCTGACGCGTCAAGGGCCGTCGAGAAGACTGCCACCATAGGCTCCAGCTATGTCCCTGAATGATGTCGTTCGTGACCTGCTTCCAGGCGTCCTCACTGACCTGAAGGACCTTGTCGCGATCGAATCGGTCAGTGCGGATCCAGCGCGCGCCGACGAGGTTGAGCGCAGCGCGCTGGCCATCGTCAGGTTGCTCGTGGACGCTGGATGCCCGGACGCCCGGATGATACGCGGGGACGGGGGCGCCCCTGCGGTCATCGCACGGTTTCCGGCACCGGCAGGTATGCCGACCGTCTGCCTGTACGCGCACCACGATGTGCAGCCCGAAGGTGATCCGACTGGTTGGGCGACGCCGCCCTTCGTCGCCACCGAGGTCAACGGCCGGCTGTTCGGTCGCGGGGTGAGCGACGACAAGGGTGGCCTTGCTGTTCATCTGGCCGCGCTGCGGGCCTTCGGCGGCAAGCCACCGGTTGGCGTAACGCTGTTCATCGAGGGCGAAGAGGAGATCGGCTCAGCTGACCTCGCACAATTGCTCGAGGAGTACCGCGAAGAATTCGCCGCCGACGTATTCGTGATCGCCGACTCCAGCAACTGGGCCGTCGGGCAGCCGGCCTTCACCACCTCGCTTCGCGGACTGGCCGAATGCACCGTGGAGGTTCGGACGCTGAGCCACGGTGTGCATTCCGGTGAATACGGCGGTGTCGTGCCAGATGCGCTGACCGCCCTCTGCCGTCTGCTGGCGACCCTGCATGACGACCAGGGAAACGTGGCTATTGCCGGGCTTGGCACTGCTCCGCCGCCTGCCCTGGAGTATCCGCCACAACGGCTACAGGCGGAATCGGGGCTTCTGGACGGCGTTCACTGGATCGGCACTGGATCTTTCGTCGAGCGAATGTGGTGCAAGCCCGCGATCTCGGTGATCGCCCTCGACGCCACGCCGGTTGCCAAGGCGTCCAACACCTTGATCCCGGTGGCGCGAGCCAAGATCAGCGCTCGGATTGCGCCGGGTGAGGACGCGGCGCAGGCGTTCGCTGCTCTCCTGACACATCTAAATGATCATGCGCCCTGGGGTGCTCAAGTGACAGTGACGGGAGCCGAGACCGCTGAGCCGTCGTTGATCGACTTCACCGGACCGTACGCCGAGGCGGCGCATGCTGCCTTTACGGAAGCCTGGGGAGTCGAGCCCGTCTTTGTCGGGCAAGGCGGATCTATTCCGATGGTTGCCGACTTCGGCAAGGCTTTCCCGGACGCAACGATCTTGATCACCGCGGTCGGCGATCCTGACTCTCGGGCCCACGGCGCCAACGAATCGCTTCATCTTGGCGACTTCGTTGCCGCCTGCCTGGCTGAGACACTGATGCTGGACGCGTTCGCCCACCTGGACTGAAGCCCTCTCCCGGAAAGTGGTCGAGGACGACAACAGATCGTGACCGAACGCGTCGCCTTGACCACTTTCCGAAACCACGATCGTCATGGCGAGCCTTGAGGGCGACCAGGGTGCCGACTGGGCCGAGCTCGAACCTCGCACTACACTGACTTCCCGCATGTTCAGGCTGCTTCCACGCGTTCCCGACCATCCCGCGCTCGAGGAGGAGATCCTCCCGTGGTGGGACGAGCGCCGCATCTTCGATCGGCTGCGGGAGCGCAACGGCGACGGCCCGGTATGGAGTTTTGTGGACGGCCCGGTCACCGCGAACAAGACGCTCGGCGTGCACACAGCCTGGGGCCGTACGCTCAAGGACGTCTTCCAGCGCTACAAGGCGCTGCGCGGCTTCGACCAGCGCTACCAGAATGGCTTCGATTGCCAGGGTCTCTGGATCGAAGTGGGCGTCGAGCGGGAACTCGGCCTCAACTCAAAGCGCGAGATCGAGGAATACGGGCTCGCCGAGTTTGCGCGTAAGTGTCGGGAGAAAGTCGCCTGGTCGGCACAGGAGCTCATCCGGGGGTCGAAGCGTCTCGGCCAGTGGATGGACTGGGGCAACGACTACTACACCTTCTCCGACACGAACATCTCCTACATCTGGCGTTTCCTGAAACTCGTGCACGAGCGTGGGTGGCTCTACCGTGGACACCGCTCCACCGAGTGGTGCCCACGGTGCGGCACCTCCATCTCGGCGCACGAGCTGGTCGGAAGCTACGAGGAGCGCACCGATCCTTCGCTCTTCGTCCGATTTCCGCTTCTCGACCGGCCCGGCCAGTCGCTCACGGTCTGGACGACCACGCCCTGGACGCTGCCCGCGAACGTCGCCGCCGCAGTTCATCCGGAGGAGGAGTACGGCCTCCAGGAGGACGGGGAGTGGGTTGCGGTCAAGCGTTATCCCGACGAGCTCTACCTCGAGCGCCAGCCGGGATCGGAACTCGTCGGCTGGCGCTACGAGGGACCGTTCGACCAGCTGCCCGGGGCAGTGGGCGTCGAGCACCGCGTCATCGCCTGGGATGAGGTCTCGATGGACGAGGGAACCGGGATCGTTCACATCGCGCCCGGGTGCGGCGCGGAGGATTTTGAGCTTTCGCGCATCCATGATCTTCCTGTCGTCACGCCGGTCGACGAGGCGGGGCGCTTTTATGACCGCTTCGGCTGGCTGCACGGGCTCTCAACATCGGAGTCGGCCGAGCAAATCTCGGCTGATCTCGCCGGCCGCGGACGCCTGGTCGCTGCGGGTGACTACGTCCACCGCTACCCGTTCTGCTGGCGCTGCCACACGCCGCTCATCTTCCGCATCGCCGACGACTGGTTCATTGGGGTCGACGAAGTGAGGCCAAGACTCCTCGATGCCAATGCGACCATCGAGTGGACGCCGGCGTACTTCGGGAAGCGGATGGACGACTGGCTCCGCAACATGGGCGACTGGAACATCTCTCGACGCCGCTACTTCGGACTCCCGCTGCCGATCTATCCATGCACCTGCGGCCACGTCACCGTGGTCGGCTCCCGGACCGAACTCGAAGAGCTGGCGACGACCGGAATAGACAAGCTAGAGGAGCTCCACCGCCCCTGGATTGACGCGGTCGAGATCCGGTGCCCGGCGTGCGGGACGGAAGGCATCCAGCGGATTCCCGAGATCGGCGATGTCTGGCTCGACGCGGGAATTGTGCCCTTTTCCACCCTCGGCTGGGAGAACCCGAAGTGGATCGAGGCCGGCTATGGGACCGGGGCCGCCACGGGCCTCACGGGCGCCGATCTCCCCGATCACAGCTACTGGGAAACCTGGTTTCCGGCTCACTGGGTATCCGAAATGCGTGAGCAGATCCGGCTCTGGTTCTATTCGCAGCTCTTCATGTCGGTCTGTCTGGTGGACCAGGCGCCGTTCCGGTCCGTCCTCGGGTACGAGAAAATGCTCGACGAGCACGGGCGGCAGATGCACGGCTCCTGGGGAAACCTC
>JBKOZG010000363.1:0-13573 GCA_046725775.1 Actinomycetota bacterium
CTGCGTGGGTGGTGCTGCTGGGCGTGCTGCTGTACGTCGGCTTCAACGCGGACGACCCTGTCCTGCTGTTTTGATGGTGGTAGGTGTCACGGTGCTGGGGCTGTTGATGGTGGTGATGCGGGCACTGCTGCGGCAAGCCACGACACTGCGGACCGACATGGAAGCGGTCATCTGATGCCCATCGTGGTGCGCATCGACGTCGAGCTGGCCAAGCGCAAGATGAGCGTCGGTGAATTCTCTGAGCGTGTCGGGCTCACGCCGGCGAACGTGGCGGTGCTGAAGAACGGTCGTGCCAAGGCTGTTCGTTTCAGCACCCTGGAGGCCATGTGCCGGGTACTCGACTGCCAGCCCGGTGACCTGCTCGAGTGGGTCGAGGAATGAACCACCACGGCGAACTGCGTGCCGAAATCTGACGTTGCCCCCAACCTCAGACCCGCTAGCCGGCCAACATGGGCGGCGGCTTGGGCTCTGACAGGAGATCCATGAATTACTTCGTTGCCATCTTTGCCATCCCTCTCGGCGTCGCCGGCATAGTGGCCGGTGAGGCCGATGACTCGCCGGGCCTCCAACCGCGTCGTGCTCATCGTCTGCGCGGGTTGCACTGGGCGTGAGGATCGCCCAGCGCGCAGGAGGTAACCCCCCACAAACGGCAGTGAGTGTCTCGCCGAAGAAGCCGACGCCTCTGGGACCGCCGACCGGTGGGTTGAGGATCTGCGCGACGGAGACTTCGTTCGGTCCGGCAGGATCTGAACATGACCGAAATTCCCGCCCGACTATCCATCGTCACGCTGGGTGCACGAGACATGGACATCCTCCGCTCGTTCTACCGGACGCTCGGCTGGCCTGAGCTGCCCATCGGTGACAACTCCTGGACCGGCTTTCACCTCGGGGGTGTCTTGCTCGCACTCTTCCCGCTGAGCGACCTGACCGCCGAGGCGGCGCCCGATAGCACTGCCCCGACTGGGTGGTCCGGCGTCACGCTGGCCTGCACAGTAGGTACCAGCGATGAGGTCGACCGCGCATTCGACGCGGCCGTCACCGCCGGTGCGACTCCGGTGGCCGCCGCTAGCGATCGGTCGTGGGGCGGGCGTTCCGCGTTCATAGCCGACCCCGAAGGCAACCGCTGGGAGATCACCTGGTCACCACGGGCCAAATATGACGCACGCGGTGCCCTGTTGTCCTGGGGCTGAGATCCCCACGTTGCCGCTGACCGCCGGCTGCCACACCGCAACGGATCCTGCCGGCGACATTCCAGGAAGTCGGTGATCTCGTCCAGGCTCACGAGGGCGAGCCTTCAACCTCGCAGCGGCTGCGGGACACTTGAGCAGGCTGGCCCAAGCCACCGAAGGGAGGGCGATGGCGCCCACCTCGCACAGCACCCAGTGGGTGGCCGAGGAGTTCGACCGGAGAGCCGCCACTTACGACGGCAGTGAGATGCACCGCTGGCAGGCGCAAAGGGCCGCGCAGCTGCTCGATGTTCAACCCGGGCAGCGGATCCTTGACATCGCCACTGGCACCGGGCTGGCGGCGCGCGCCGCCGTCGAACTCGCGGAGCATACGACCGTCGTCGGGATCGACGTGTCCCGGCGGATGTTGGAGGTCGCGCGGGACAAGTCCGATCCTCGCCGGTGTCGTTTCATCCAAGGCGACGCGCAGCGGCTTCCGTTCCGAGCAGCGGTCTTTGACGCCTTGGTGTGTGTCGCGGCGATCCCCTACATTCCCGACCTCAGTGCGGCGCTCACTGAGTGGTGCCGAGTCGGGCGCTCCCACGCGGCTCTGGTCTTCACCACCCCAGCCGCCGACGGGATCGCTGCCCACTGGTTGCTGGGGCAGGCCGCGGAAGCCCACGGCCTCGCCCTGCCCAATCCGCACATTGGCGTCGGGAGCCCCGACCGCATCCGCGCCGTCGTCGAAGGCTTCGGGCTCAGCCTCGTTCGGCTGGAGCGCGATACCTTTCCTGACCTCCTTGACGACCAACCGCGGAGCGCGTTCGACCGAGTCATCGACTACGGCTTCGCCGAACCTCTCCGCACGGCATCCGACGATCTGCGCGAGGCGATCTTCGACACGTACGCCCATTTGTACTCGGCCGCGCAGCGCCGCGGCGACAGCGGCCACGACACCCTCTTCACTCGATGCCGGCTGCCCCGGGCGTAACGGCGCCGCTGACCTTCCCGTTGGGAGGGGCGCGCCAAGGCTGACAAGCATCCGTCCGTAAGCGTTCGCGCTGAAGATCGCCACGGGTGATATGCGCGATCACGGGGTGCGATGCTGTCGTGCCGGCAGCGGTCGGTTAAGGCGCGGCTAGTGTCAAACCGTACAGCTGAGCGTGCCGTCGTCTCCGACCGCCCAGCCGAAGATGCGCCGGGAGTCGGCGTTGACTACGTACAGGAAGCGGCCGTCGCCGCTCAGATCCTCATCGCGAGGACCGGTCTCGTCCTCTACGGCGATCCCGGCGGTGGCGTCATCGAGGCTGAGGCTGGCCGTCGGCGCGCAGGGCACTGTTGACGCCGACCCGGCCGCGATAGGGCAAACGGCGAGCCGCCGGTCGCCGCCGACCTGGTCGATCACCGCGACGCTGCGGTTCCGTACGGGCTGATGGCCCTGACCATCCCCGACGCAGCGATCATTGCCATCACCGGGTCCCCGGCCCCGCGCTCTTCCCCCCTCTTCGGCCTGCCGACCCGTCGCTGGGAGCTTGGCTACGCCCAGGCGGACGCTGTTCAATCGAACATGTAGTTGGTCAGGTGAATCGGCGCCTCTTCCGAGGGAGACCATCATGGGACGCGAAACTGAGGTCGTTACGACGGGGTCGGTCGTATCCGCTGACGGCACGAGGATCGGCTATCGGCGTTTGGGCCAGGGGCCGAGCGTGATCTTGTTGCACGGTGGCGTAAACGCGTCGCAGCACATGATGAAGCTCGGACGTGCGCTTGCCGACGCATTCACGGTCTACCTGCCCGACCGCCGAGGTCGAGGGATGAGTGGCGCGTTCGGGCCCGCCTACGGCATCCAGCGCGAGGACGAGGATCTTGCCGCGATCGTCGAGCACAGCGCGGCCGAGTGCGTCTTTGGACCGGCAAACGGTGGCTTGTTCGCCCTTCACGGAGCCATCGGGCTCGGGCAGCTCAGGAGGGTGGCCGCATACGAACCGCTACTGTTGTTGGGTGGACCTGACGATGCCGCCATCCGGCGCACGTTCAGCACGATGCAGGAGATGATTCGAGGCGGGCGCATGGGCGAGGCAATCGTGTTCTCGATCCACCAAAGCGTGGATCGGGAGGTCCGCCGCGGGCACATGTCGCGCTGGGCCGGCACTGCCGTGCAGGCGTTCCCGTCCAGTGTCGGGGCTGCCTTAATTGACGTGTTCCTGCGCTATCAACGTCCCCGCCCCGGAAACGTGACCTGGCGCGAGCTGGTGGCCAGCCTGCCCGCGGAGCTTGACCCGGTGCTGGACACCGCGGGAACCCTGGAGCAGTACCGACAACTCGACGCTCAGGTGCTGCTGATGTGCGGCAGCGAGACCGACCCGATGTTCGTCGACTGCGCCGAGGCCCTTCAGGCGGTACTTCCGCATTCGACAGTCCTGCGGCTGCCGGGGCTGAACCACGACTCAGCACAGACCTACGGAAAGCCGGAGACGATCGCTGCAGCGCTGCGGCTGTTCTTTGCGCAACGAACGACCTGACCGCCACGGCTCGGATCCAGGAAATCAGCCATGGACTGTTCGTCGGGTGCGCCGAGGAAGCAAACCATTCCACGCTCACGCTGGATGCGACATACGGCATGGATCCCATCCGCGGCGCAGTCGCAGCAGATCAGCCGGCACAGCACCTGCCGGCCTGCTGCATAGTCATTGCTGTCCTGTAGAGCTGAGGGGTTACGAGTCCCGAGGCGGAGCCGTGGCATCAACTGATTCGACCGCTGGGGCGCCGAGGTCCTCTCTGATGCCGTGGCGGGCATGAAGCTCCTTGACGATCTCGCGGAACCGCGTGTCGGTGAGCGGGTAGGCGAGGAAGATGAGGGCGCCGAGGAGCGCGAAGATAGCTGGGCCGAGACCAACAATTCCCCGAATCGCC
Source organism: Actinomycetota bacterium (assembly GCA_046725775.1). GTDB lineage: Bacteria > Actinomycetota > Actinomycetes > Propionibacteriales > Propionibacteriaceae > Microlunatus. Next base: position 4,080 of record JBKOZG010000363.1, read on the forward strand.
GTCAGGGCGGAATCGCTTTGTTCCGGAGCTTTGGCGACGAAGCCGCCGATAGCGAGGGCGTAGCCTGCGACGGCCCCGGCGACTGCCTGGGAGACCTTCCGGAAGAAGGAGTAGATCGCGTACGTCGCGCCCTCGGTGCGCTTGCCCGTCTTGTACTCGCCGTACTCGACCGCGTCAGCCTCGAAGGCAAAGAGCAACGACATCGACAAGTTCTGGAATAGGCCGAAGACGAAGAACGAGATGATCACCACTGCTAGGACGGTCGGCATGAAGAAGATCCAGGTTCCCATCACGATCAAACCGGCGGCGCCGATGAGGAAGGTGTTCTTTTTGCCGATCCCGGCAACGAACCTGGGCACCACTGGCACGGCGACGAAGGTGGCCACCGACGTGGCCAGGACCATCCAGATCAGCTGGCTGGAGTTGCCGAGGATGTAGGCCGCGAAGTACGCCTGGGCCGCCTGGAGCCCAAAGATGCCGGTGAGAAAGATCAGGTTGGAAACGCAGAGGATCAACAACGGCCGGTTCTGCCTGACGGTGTCGATGGTCTCCTTGATCGTCACCGGCTTTGACTCGTGGGCGACCTGCTCCTTGCAGCTGGAGAAGCAGAACAGGTAGAGGGCGTACCCGACGACGGCGAAGACGATGGTCACTATGGTGAGGAAACTCTGCAATTCTTCGGGCTGGGTCCTATACCGGGTGATCTGCGGAGCGATCACGAGAACCAGGATGAAAATGCCGATGACCGGTCCGACTGAGCGCCAGATCCCAAGACGGGAGCGCTCGACCGGGTCCTGCGTCATCGCCGTAGCCAAGGAACCAAAGGGGATGTTGGTCAGCGAGTAGAGGAAGCCGAGCAGGGCGTACGTGACGTAGGCGTAGATGTACTTGGCGGTCGTACTGTCGAAGTTCGGGACGCTGAAGAGGGCGATGCTCGACAGCAGGAGCGGGAGCGAGGCGAACAGCAGGTACGGCCGGAACTTCCCCCAACGGCTTCGGGTGAGGTCAACAAGACGCCCGGCTGCGAGGTCAGCGAAGGCGTCCCAAACTCGTACGACGAGGAACATCGTGGCGATCGGGGCCGGATTGAGCCCGACGACGTTGGTGTAGTAGATGAGCAGGAACAGCGCCTGCAGTGAGAACGCCAGGTTGTTGGCCAGGTCACCTGCCGCGTAGCCGAGATAGTTCCGTAGGGTCAGCCTCTTCACTGAAGCTCCTTGGCTGGAATCGAGTAACCGATCTAGGAGGTCATGCGCTGGCGCCAGTGGTTCGGGCTACCTTGGCGTGGTAGGCAGCAACAATGACATCGACGCACGTATCGAGGTCGAGCACACTGGTGTTGAGAGCCATGTGATAGCGGTCTATCTCCATGGGGTTCCAGTAGTAGAAGCGCTCTGACATCTCGGCTCGTATCCGGTCTTCGTTGCGCTGCCGCCGCGCCGCGTGAGCCATGTCGATTCCCTCCTCGCGCGCGGCGCGGGCGATCCGGACCTCTACCGGGGCGTCGAGCAGCACATGCAGCGCGTTGGGGATGTCACCGATGATGAGGGCGCCATTGCGACCAAGCATCACCGTGCCCGTTTCGGCTGCTTCCTTGACGAAGCGGGTGTTCTCCTCAACCATCTCCGCGTCCTGCGCCTGGGCCACAGGGATGCTCGCATCATCCAGGACTGTCGCACTCGGTGCATAGCGGCCCAGGAACCGCGCCAAGCCGCTCCCCGCCTCGCTCGGTGCGCCCGCGCCCGGATACTTGGCGCTCTCGATGTCGGAGGAGGAGAACGCCTGATCCAACCAGGCAACACCGAGTGCCTCGGCAATCCGAGGACCGATGTAGCGGGCTCCTGCGCCGTACTTCTCAAACAGTGTGACCACCGGTGGAGCCATCTAGCCTCCTTCGTTGCAGGCGCCAAGCAAAAAAGGTGATCTTGATAGTCAAGCAGTCAGCACCCACCGTCGCAATGGACCTACCGAAGCGATCAAAGGTCCTTACGCCAGCGGCTCCGTAGGTAGTGTGCGGCTGCTTTGGGCTGGCGGTCGCGGGTGAAGGCGCCCTTCTTGTTGCCACCGACTCGCATGATGCCTGAAGTGGTGGCGAAGTCGGCGAAGTTCCACATCTGTTCCCCGACCACGGCGTCGATCCGGTCGAACACCCGGTGATTCATCTCCAGATATTCGATCTGGTATTCCTCGCTCCAAGGGTTTCCCGCCACGACCGCGTGCAAACCGGGATAGGTATCGGCGCCGTACTCGGTGATGATGATCGGCTTGCCCTCACCGGCCCAGGCGGTCAGCTCCTCTTCCCAGGCCAGCTCGGCCCCTTCCAGGTCGCCTGTGTAGACATACCAGCCGTAATAGCGGTTCAACATCAACACATCGCCGAACTGGGAGACCCGGCACTTGCCGTGCGGAGCCAGCATGACATTGACAAATCCGACGGGCCTGCTGGGGTCGGATTGCCGCGCAACGTCGAACAGCGGTCGGAAGTAATTCTCCGCGCCTTCGGTGTCGGATTCTGGCTCGTTGGCGATGCTCCAGATCACCACGCTGGGGTGGTTCTTGTCGCGGGCGATCAACTCCCGGATGGCTTGGGCGTGCACCTCGCGGGTGGCGTCGTTGACAGTGGCGGGGGAAAAGGTTTGGTAGCCCTGCCCGCCGAAGATGCCGCCGCCGAGGCCCATGTTGAGGCCGACCGCCGCGGTCTCGTCGATCAAGACGATGCCTTGGCGGTCGGCGTAGTCGATCACGTCTTCGGCGTACGGGTAGTGCGAGGTGCGGAACGAGTTCGCGCCGATCCACTTGAGTAGTTCGAAGTCGTGCAGCAGGTAGGCGTCGTTGTGAGCTTTGCCGATCACTGGGATGTCCTCGTGCTTGCCGAAGCCTGTGAAGTAGAACTGCTCGCCGTTGATCAAGAACCGGATGCCGTCGATCTTGACCGTGCGTACCCCGACACTCTGGCGATAGCTGTCCACAACGGTGTCGGCGTCCAGTAGTTGCAGCTCAAGATCGTAGAGGTAGCCATCGCCTGGCGCCCACTTGTGCACGTTCGGCACGATGAGCGTGCCGCTGCTCCCACTCCCGGAGGCTATTTCATTCCCGTCGGCATCTCGCAAGATCACCTTCGCTTGACGCGCATCAGCGTTGTCCGCCTCCGTGGCGTAGTTGATCACGCCGTCGTTGCCATCAAGATCAGTAGTGATCGTCACGTCGGTGAAGTGGGTGGGGTTGGTGGCGTAGAGCCAGACGCTGCGGTGGATGCCCGCGTAGTTGAAGAAGTCGTGCCAGTAACGCTGGCGTTTTCCAGCTGGAGTGTCCTCGATGACGCCCGGCGGAATCGACTGCCAGTTCAGCGTGTTGTCCACCACGGCGGTGATCCGGACCTGCTCACCATGCGATACGTAGGCGGTTATGTCGGCTTCGAATGGGGTGTAGCCGCCCTCGTGTGAGACCACCTCGGTCTCGTTGACCCACACCGTCGCCCGGTGCGTCGCCGACTCAAAATGGAGCACGATCCGTTGCCCCTGCCAGCCGCCCGGCACCCACACCGTCCGCTGATACCAGACGTCGCCGAAGTAGTCCCGTACGGCCGCGTCAGCGGCGATGTCGTTGAAGCTCGCCGGCACCGCCATCTCGCGCGCGTCGGCCAGCGGGCCAGCGAACCAGCGATCTGTCCGGCCCTGCCCGTCCGGGTCGAGGGCAAATGACCAGAGACCATTCAGATTCTTGCGCTCACGGGTGGCAGTGTCTCGGGGACGAAGCATGGCAACTCCTGAGGTGGAAGGCATTTGGACGGCTTTGATGCCATTTAGTCATCTCTCGCCGAGGAGCACCACGTCGGCGAGGGTACGAGTTGGTATTTCTCGGCATTTGGTTGTCAGCCAGAGCGCATCCTGATCAAGATGGATCTATGCCCTCCCTCCTGTGGTCGATACGACAGCATTGCGCTCGTCAACGTCTTGGACCCATGCGGCGGCGTCATTAGGCGACGCAGGTAGAACTAGGGCATGGAAACCTGGGACGCCATCCGAGCGCGTCGCAACGTGCGTCAATACACGGACCGATCGATCGCCAGTGAGGACCTCGAACGCATCCTCGACGCGGGACGGCGAGCGCCGTCAGCAAGTAACTGGCAGCCGTGGAATTTCGTTGTCGCGACTGATCGTGCGCAGTTAACCGACCTGGCAAAGGTGTGGCAGAGCGCACGTCATATAGCTCGGTCGGCGGCAACGGTCGCCCTGGTAGCCCGGGAGCCCGAGGACGCAAGACACCGTGAGCTGCTGATGTACGACCTCGGCCAGGCGACCGCGATCATGATGGTGACGGCAGCCGACCTAGGCATCGGATCCGGGCATTCGTCGGTGGCGGACCAGGAGCGGGCGCGTCGCGTGCTGGGGTTCCCTGACGGCTTCCGCTGCGAGTACCTGATCGGATTTGGTTACCCGGCCGACCGGCCGCTCCGGCCACTCGTCAGACCGGACCGTCGGCCCTTCGAGGAAGTCGTGCACTGGCGCCAATGGTGACGCCGGTATCGGCCTGCTTTCTCGAGGCCACCATGCCTGATCGGTTAAGCGCATGAGTTGCGTTGGCCCGCAGTACGCATACGCAGGCGGACGGGTCGTGTCCTGAGCTGCTCTGGTGGGTGAGGCCCGGGCGCATTCCCGACTATTAGGGGCCGCTAACATGCGACCAGTCGCGGTTCAATGTGGGGAAGTCGCCCTCCGGCTAGACGTGTTCACCGGATGGTCGTCCACCCATCGAACGTCGGAGCTGCATCAGCACAATCTGGTGCTTCACCCCACGGGTCGCAGGAGGCCGCGGTGTTCGAGATCAGCCCACAACTCGTCGGGTACGTGCTGGGCGTGCGCGGCAAGGTTGTGGTGTACCTCCTCGGGGCTCCGCATGCCCACCACGACGCTGGCGACGGCAGGGTGGCGGAGGGGAAAGTGGATCGCCGCCGCCGGGAGCGTCGTTCCATGTTCGCGACAGACCGCGGCCAGCAGTCGCGCCCGCGCCCGCACCGCAGGCGACGCCTGCTGGTAGTCGTACGTCGCGGTGTCCGGAACCTCCGCGCGGGCGAGGAGGCCGGAGTTGAAGACAGCCGCGACAACCACCGACCGGCTCTGCTCGAGTGCCGTTGGCAGGAGGTCGTCTGCAGCCCCTTGCTCCAGGAGCGTGTAGCGCCCAGCGAGCATGACCACGTCGATGTCGGTCTGCCGGATGAAACGAGCCAGCATCGCGAACTGGTTCATGCCCACGCCGATCGCGCCGACGACGCCGGCCTCGCGCAATTCCACGAGCGTGGGCACCGCTAGCTCCACTGCCTCCCGCCAGTGTTCGTCAGGGTCGTGGAGGTACAGGACATCGACGCGGTCGAGGCCGGTCCGCTGCATCGTCGCATCCAGTGAGCGCAGAATGCCGTCGCGGCTGTAGTCCCGGCGGCGGGTCAGGTCGCCCGGCACGTCGAACAGGTCGTCGTCGCGCGGCATCCGAGGTATGCGCGCGACGAGCAGACGGCCGACCTTCGAACTGACGACTACGTCGTCCCTCGGCCGATCGCGCAACGCCTCACCCAAGCGTCGCTCCGACAGCCCGAGGCCGTAGTGCGGTGCGGTATCGAAATAGCGGATGCCGCCTTCCCAGGCGGCGTCTATCGTGGCGCGCGCGGTCGCTTCGTCCACCGCGCGATACAGACCGGCGATGGGGGCGGCGCCGAAGCCGAGGGTGGTCAGGCGCAAGCCGGTACGGCGGATTTCGCGCCGCGGCAGGGCGGTGGCTGAGGTCATGGTCCCACGCGAGTATCACGCAGGCGGCAAGACGAGTGAGTGGGAGCCGCCGTCGACCTGCAGAACGGCACCGGTAGTGGCCCCGGCGAGCGGGCTGGCGAGGTAGCACACGGCGTGAGCGACCTCTTCTGCGGTGACGAGTCGGCCGGTTGGCTGTCGGGCGCGGAGCGCAGCGAGAGCCGTGTGCGGGTCGGGCGCGGCAGCCAGCAGCCGCTGGACCCACGGAGTGTCAGCGGTGCCGGGGGCAACCGCGTTGACGCGTACGCCCTCCCGTACGAGATCGGCTGCCATCGCGAGAGCAAGCGCATGTAGGGCGCCCTTGCTGGCGCTGTACGCGGTTCGCTGGACCAAGCCGGTCCAGGCGGCAATGGAGCCGGTGCACACGATAGCTGCACGTCCGGTGGGCGCCGACTGGCGCAGGTGGGGGAGTGCGGCACGCACCAGGCGGGCCGTGCCGACGACGTTGGTATCCAGTATGTGGTGCCACTCTTCGTCCGTGACGTCTTCCACTCCACCGATGGAGCCGATGCCGGCATTGGAGACAACGACATCCAGGCCGCTTAGCCGCTCGGCGACCTCGGCTACGGCCTCGCGTACGGAGGCGTCGTTGCCGACATCACAGGCAATCTCGAGGATGTCCTCTTCGGGCTCCTTAAGTGGTCGCAGGTCTAGGGACGCGACGGCTGCGCCTCGTATCCGTAGCGCTCGGGCGGTGGCTCGGCCGATTCCGCTGGCGCCGCCGGTGACGAGGGCGCGCACACCATCGAACTCGGCGGAGCCGAGCTCAGTCGATGCGGCGGGTGCGGAGATGGTGGTCACGCCTGGTCCTCCTCGTGTTGTTGGTGGTCAAGGTCCGAATCAGCGAGGCCGCCGAGCCGGTAGGTTGCGGTCGCCGTGGTTGTCAGGATGGCGTCCGCCTCGTCGGGGAACAAGGGTGCGACGAGCTCGGCGACAGCGATCGCCCAGCGCTCCCAGCTGGCGGCCAGCAGGCAGACCGGCCAGTCTGAGCCGAATAGCAGGCGGTGAGGCCCGAACGCGTCGAGCACGGTGTCCCACGCGGGGCGAAGGTTCGCGAGCGACCAGCGCTGGTGGTCGGCCTCGGTGACCAGGCCGGAGACCTTGCACACCACCTGTTCCGATCCGGCCAGGGCGCGCACCTCGCGTGACCAGTCCTCGAGATCACCAGAGGCCAGGTGGGGCTTGCCCGCATGGTCGAGCACGAGCCGAAGCCCCGGCAGGCGCCGCGACAGCTCCAGAGCCGCCGGTAACTGGGGCGGCCGGACGAGGAGGTCGTACGGCAGGTCGGCGCTCGCCAGAACTCGCAGGCCCGATAAGACATCCTCGCGAAGCAGCCACCGCGGATCGGGCTCGTCCTGCACTAGGTGCCGCACTCCCCGTAGCAGGTGCCCGCCGTATCCGGCCTGCAACCGCTCCAGCTGTGCCGGAACGTCGCCCGTCAGGTCCACCCAGCCGACCACCGCGGCCACCAGATCGTCATCGGCGGCCGTCGCCAGCAGCCGCTCGCTCTCGTCGGTGCGGGCGACTGACTGCACGAGCACAGTGGCAGTCACTGGCCGGCCGGCGACGCCAGCACGTATCGCATCGTGCAACTCCTGCAGATCGAAGCGACGCCGGATGGCGGCTAATGCGGGGTCGGTCAGCCAACCCTGCCCGGGGTCGCTCGGGTTCCACAGGTGGTGGTGGGCGTCAACCGCGCCGCCCGCAACGACTTTGGTGCTGCTCACGGCCGCGATGCCACGATAGACCGATGACAGACGCCAGCCACAATCCTTCCGAGGCTGCTGATCGCGATACCCATCGCATCGCCGCCGTCGTCCGCCTGCGCGCAGAGCACGACGTCGAATACCGGCTGCTGCACGCGAACGTGTGGCCCGGCGTGCTGGCCACTCTGCGGCGTGTCGGTGTGCGGAACTACTCGATCTTCCAGCGCGACGGGTTGCTGTTCAGCTACCTCGAGTACACCGGCGACGACTGGACTGCCGCGCAGGCCGAGATCTCCGCCGACCCTGAGACACAGCGGTGGTGGCAGCTGACCGACCCGATGCAAGAGCCCCTGATGACGGCGGCCGAGGGCGAGTGGTGGGCGCCCGCCGAGGAGATCTTCCACCTGGACTGACGTCCCGCCCACCGCATTGGGCGGGCGGCTCGGACCCTTCACCGCCGGCGGGCCGCCCAGACCGGGCCGTCCGGGTAGCTGTACTCAGCCACGGAGGCCGCCAGCATCTCCCCGCTCCCGCCGGGCGTCAATGGAGCGCGGTAGCGGCCCCGCTCCAGGCGTACGGGAGTGACGAAATGCTCGTGGAGATGGTCGACGTGCTCGATGACGCGATCTTCCCAGTTTCCGGAGACGGCGACGTAGTCGAACATCGACACGTGCTGGACCATCTCGCACAATCCGACCCCGCCGGCGTGCGGGCACACTGGAATCCCGTGCTTGGCGGCCAGCAGGAGGATGGCGAGGTTCTCATTGACCCCGGCGACGCGGGCGGCATCGACCTGCACGATGTCGACAGCACCGGCCTGCAACAACTGCTTGAACATCACCCGGTTCGCCACGTGCTCGCCGGTGGCGACCTTAATCGGGTGGATGGCGCGACGGATGACTGCGTGGCCGAGCACGTCGTCGGGGCTGGTCGGCTCCTCGATCCAGTACGGGTCGTACGGGGCCAGTGCGCGCATCCAGCCAATCGCGGGTCCGACGTCCCAGCGCTGGTTGGCGTCGACTGCGATGCGGATACCGTCGCCCACCGCAGCACGAGCCACCTTCATCCGGCGTACGTCGTCGGCCACGTCGGCGCCCACCTTGAGCTTGATCAGGGTGAATCCCTGCTCGACGGCCTCGCGAGCGAGCCTGTCGAGTTTGTCGTCGGAGTAGCCCAGCCAGCCGGGCGTTGTCGTGTAGGCCGGATAGCCCTCGCTCAGCAGCCGCTCTTCCCGCTCGGCGCGGCCCAATTGCGCGCGCGCCAATATTGCTAGCGCCTCGCCCTGCGTGAGGGCATCGGTCAAGTAGCGGAAATCCACTAACGACACCAATTCCTCAGGTTCCAACCAGGCCAGGTGCTGCCACAGCGGCCGCCCGGCACGCTTGGCCCGCAGGTCCCAGGCGGCGTTGATCACCGCACCGGCGGCCATATGGACGACGCCCTTCTCGGGGCCCAGCCAGCGCAGGTACGGCTCGTGGATCAGCTCCTTTGAGAAGGCACCCAGATCGCCCAGGACCTTTTCAACGCTTCGTCCGACCACCCAGTCGCGCAGCCCTTCGATGGCGCGGATCTGCAAGTCGTTGCCCGGCCCGGTGGTGAAGGCCAGCGCATAACCCTCGAGGCCGTCGCCGGCATCGGTGCGCAGCACCGCGTACGCGGCCGAGTAGTCGGGATTCGGGTTCATCGCATCGGAGCCGTCCAGGTCATCCGACGTAGGGAAGCGCACGTCGTGCACGTCCAATGCGACGAAGCGGTCAGTCAGGGGCGACACAATCCTCCACGGCTCGTGGTGTGACAGCGCCAGGCATGCACAATAACTTGGGCGATCATTCCGGGCGATCACCGGCTCGCTCCGAATCGATTCTGGTCACCGCTTGGGAAGCAGGACGGCGGCCGGGCCGTCGGTGAGCTCCTCCCCGACGCTCAGCCGCACGCTCCCACCGACGATGCGCGCCACCCCGGACGCAGCCCGCACCTCGGCCTCACCGGC
>JBKOZG010000071.1:0-8741 GCA_046725775.1 Actinomycetota bacterium
CGACTGGGGCGCGCGGGCGCTGCCGCACGCTGCGGAACCGACTCGGACCTGACTCCACGCCCTACCGCGCCCTCCGCCGACTTGTCAGCGTCGGCGGTCGTCATAGCGACCACCTCATGCTGACAAGTCGGTATCACAGCCATCCTTTGCGCTTGAAGATGATAAAGAGAACCGCGGCGAGGATGATGATGATCACCGCGGAGGCGATGAATCCCCCTGTGGTCTCAAAGCCGCGGTAGGGCACGTTCTGACCGAAAAAGCCTGTAACTGCTGTAGGGACCGCAACGATCGCGACCCACGCGGTGATCCGGCGCATGTCCTCGTTTTGTTGGACTCCAGTCGATGCTGATTTCTGGGCCGCGATCGTCAAATGCGTGGAGGTCCGCGTTTGATAGAACTCGATAACGCCATGAAGGAACTCCCGCTGCCCGTCCGCCATAGTCTTGATGACATCGAACTGATCTGCGATGTCGGCGAAAAGCGGGGTGCAGCATCAGGTAGGAAGTGGACCAGCCGTGCCATCCGTCCGTACGTTGCGCTGCTGTGCGTGGCCATCGTGCGAACCGCGAGGAGTACATACCACGCCTGGAACAGCTCCTCCAAGAAGGCTTCCGGATCCTCCAGCTCCTCCTCGAGCATGACCCGCTGCTCCAGCCGCCCCGACTCTTTAGCCAGGTCGGCAATCAAAGCTGACTCGCCTCGGATCATGGCCGAGACGATCCCATGCGACAATTCGAACGGCGAGCCCATGCGCAGTTGTTTGCCTTCGAGCCGGCGGCGCATGGCGTTGGTGTCCAGGAATGCAACCTCGGGAGCCACCGCCGGATTGAGCGGCCCATGGACCGTGACCAGGTAGTTCTGGCCGACGAACTGGTCAAGCTCGACATAATGCACATGGCCGCGGTTGCCGATCTTCGGTGCGTGAAGAACGGAGAACACGTAGTCGCGGTAGATGTGGACCTTGGACACGTGATTTCGCTCGGTGCAGTCCCGCACTGCGATCGGGTGGAAGCCGAAGACATGCGACAGAACATTCACCGCCGGCGGGTCACAGACCGGGATATCTACCCAGACGACGGCGTCCTGACGTTCGAGCAACCGTGGGAGCTCCGCAATCTCGTGTCGCTCGACACCCGCATCGCAGATAAGCAGGACATCCATACATTCACCGCCTTCCACGGCGCGAGCACGCATCCACGCCTGTGGGCGCCGCGGATGTCGTCGTAGCTCAGGCATACCATGCGGTCGGACGCGTCCGTCCCTGATGATCTTCGCGTGGTCTGCGAAGTGGATGCTGACTGCGGCGGCTTGGGTATGTCGCTCGCCGTATCTCGGCGACCCTACGCTGGCCAGGTGATCCGTGTGCTGCTGGCCGACGACGAGGCGATGATCCGGGTCGGCGTTCGCACCATCCTGGCCACGGATCCTGGGATGGAAGTCGTCGCCGAGGCCGCTGACGGGCGCGACGCCGTCGAACTGACCCTCAGGTACCGGCCGGACATCGCCCTGCTCGACATCCGGATGCCTCGCCTGGACGGACTGGCCGCGGCGAAGGAACTCCGGCGGGTGGCGCCCGGTACCTCGCTCATGATGCTGACGACGTTCTCCGAGGACGAATTCATAGCCCGGGCCCTGGGCATAGGTGTCAGTGGCTTCGTACTCAAGTCAGGAGATCCGCGGGAGCTGATCGCCGGCGTGCGGGCCGTCTCAGGTGGGGGAGCGTATCTCTCGCCGGAGGTCGCCCACCGCATCATCACTCACCTCCACGGGAGTGGCCGGCTGGACCGTGCCGCCAAGGCGCGGACGAGACTGGAAGGCTTGACCGGCCGTGAGCGTGACGTGGTCGGGCTGGTGGGAGCCGGGCTGTCCAACGCGGAGATCGCAGCCAGGCTGCACGTCGTCGAGGGCACGGTCAAGGCGCATGTCAGCTCGGTCCTGGCGCGGCTGGGCCTCAGGAACCGCGTCCAGCTGGCCATCCTCGCTTACGAGGCTGGGCTGCTAGACGGCGACTGAGCTTGCCCCGCCGGCTGAAACCACTAGGCGTCGCGGGTGTTGAGTGCGGCCGCTCCAGCGAGGAGGGCGGCCGCTGCCCACCCGGCGAGGGTCAGCAGTCCAATGAGTGGGCTGTACGGCTGGTCCACCCAGGTGATGAATGTCTGGCCGGCGATGTTCGGGAAGTAGGTCGAGATCGTCACCAGCCAGTCCCAACCCAAGGCTTCTCCGAGCCCGCCCAACAGCGTCGAGGCGACCAGTAGCACTAGGAAGAGCATCGAGACGGTGGCCGCAGAGCTGCGCGTGAACGTGCCGACTCCGAGCGCGACCATGCTGATCATCCCGCAATACAGGCCGATCGCCAGGACGGAACGTACGGTGTCACCGGCCGAGAAATGGCCGTACTCCCCGAGGGCTGGCACGCCAACCGCGACACCCACGACGCTCAGCAGTGTGCCCAGCGCGAAGCTGAAGGCCGCCACGATACTGGCCTTGCCGAGCAGCAGCCGGGTCCGCGCAGGTACGCACTGCAGCGAGAAGGTGATGGAACGGGTCGCGTACTCCGAGGTGATCAGCAGCATCGCGGGCAGGGGCACGATGAATTGCACGAAGTTGACGCCACCGATGGCGACGCTCACATACGCCGCCGACCCCGGCGGCGCGGCCTCGGCCGTCATCTCGTTAGCGGTACTCGTGCCGTTGAGGGCTGCCGCGACCGCCATCGCGAGGACGGCCCCGCCCACCGCCCACCAGGTGGAGCGGACGCTCCGCAGCTTGATCCATTCAGAGGTCCACACACCAGGCTCAGCGGTTTCATCTGGCCGGCTCCGTGTATTCAACGCTGTCGGCGGTCAGGTCCATGTAGGCCTGCTCCAAGCTTGTTTCGACAGGTCGCAGCTCGTGCAGCCGAACACCGGTCTCGTACGCCAGGTCGCCGACCCGCTCGACACTCACGCCGCTGACAAGCAACTCTGTCGCGGACGTCCAGTGAAGCTGGTGGCCGGCCAGCGCTGCCCCAAGCGCCGCCAGCTCGGGTCCGCGTACGCGTACCGAGCCGCCAGTTAGCAGCGCACCTATCTCGGTATCGGCGATCAACCGGCCGCGCCCGATGACGACAAGCCGGTCGGCGGTCTGCTCCATCTCGCTCATCAGATGGGAGGAGACGAATACCGTCCGGCCCTGCTCGGCGAACTCGCGCAGGAAGGTTCGTATCCACCGCACCCCGTCCGGATCCAAGCCGTTCACCGGCTCATCCAGCATCAGTACCTGCGGGTCCCCGAGGAGCGCGCCCGCGATGCCGAGCCGCTGACTCATGCCCAGTGAGAAGGTGCCGGCAAGCCGGTCAGCGACATCGCTGAGTCCCACCGCGTGCAGTACCTGCTCGACCCGACGGGCGCGTATGCCGTGGGTCGCGGCCATGGCGAGCAGGTGGTTGCGGGCGCTGCGTCGCGGGTGAACCGCAGTTGCGTCGAGCAGGGCACCGATCTCGCGCATCGGGTAGCGGTGTTCGACATACGGCTTGCCGTTGACCAGGGCTCGCCCGGCGGTCGGCCGCTGGAGTCCGAGGATCAGCCGCATGGTGGTGGTCTTGCCGGCGCCATTCGGGCCGAGGAAGCCGGTGACCCGGCCAGGCGTGATCTCGACGGTGAGGCCGTCAACAGCGGTATTCTCGCCGAACCGCTTGGTCAGGCCGCTGAGCGTGATCATGGCGCGAACCTAGGAGCCAGAACCCACCGCACGCAATAGACCATCGGAACCACTCGACCCTGACTTTCGTCAGGGTCGCTGCACGGCTTCATCGGGCAAAGTGTTGGCATGCGTCGAGCACGGATTGCCGATCTAGTCCTCTGGCTGTTCATCAGCGTGCCCCTGCTCCTGCTGAGGGCCGACTGGCCCTGGGCTGGGAGTTGGTGGGCGGTTGTGCTGGGCGGGGTAGTGCTCGCCGTGTGCACGGCTGTTGCCCGCCGCCGGCCGTTGCTCTCCCTCGCCATCGTGCTCGTGCTCAGCCTTGCGGTCCCACCGCACTTCTTCACACCGGCGTTCAGTCTCGCGCTGGCCGCATTCGGCTATCTCACTGGCCGGCGGATGGAGCACGCCCGTCCTGCACTGGTCGTCTTCGCAGCCACGGCGGCCCTCGGCGCTGTAGCGGCGCCGCTGCTGGGTGGCCCGGTCTGGCTGTGGAGCTGGTTCACGCTGCTGCTGACGCTTACCGGTGGAGTCGTCCTGCCCTGGCTGGTGGGCCGCTGCGTACGCCAGTACGCCGGGCTGGTCAGTACCGGGTGGGAACTCGCCGACCGGATGGAGCGAGCAGCAGGCAGTCTCGGAGCAGGCCAGGCTCAGGGAGCGTTCCCGCATCGCGGGCGACATGCACGATTCACTTGGCCACGAACTTTCCCTGATCGCGGTGCGAGCCGCTGCCCTGGAACTGGACCCGGGCCTCGGCCAGCAGCAGCAAGCGGCCGCTCGCGAACTGCGAGAGGCGGCGGGAATGACAACTGCTCGACTGCGGGAAATCATCGGCGTATTGCGCGAGGAGCGCAGCGCAGCACATACCACGCCGGTGAACGAGACAGTGGCAGAGGCGGTCGAGCGGGCGCGTGGCTCAGGCATGGCGGTGACGCTAAGCGAGGCAGGGGACGGGCCGAAGCTGCCTGTGATGACGGATCGGGCGATTCACCGCGTCGTACAGGAAGCCTTGACGAACGCGGCGAAGCACGCTCCAGGGGCGGCAATCGAGGTCAATGTCGTTCGTGACGAGGACGCCGTCACCACGACCGTCTATAACGCTCGCCCCACCGGGTCGAGTCCGGGCCTGGCTTCGGGCCGCGCTGGCCTGGTGGGTTTGGACGAACGGGTACGGCTAGCGGGCGGAACCCTCTCGCACGGTCCGGCCGCGGATGGCGGGTTCATTGTGGTCGCGCGGATGCCGGTGACCAGGACCTCCGCCCCAGTCCCGGCGCCCGCACCGTCGATCTCGCAGCGTGAGCTCGAGCACGCCAGGCGCCGGTTCCGTCGCGGCCTGAGGCAGGCGGTCGTCGCGCCGATGGCCGCGGGTGCAGTTCTTGCCTTCCTCATGTTCGGCTTCTGGATCTACACCGAGACACACTCCGTGCTGGGGAACGCCGCTTACCACGCAATGCGTCTTGGTGATAGTGCGACCGAAGTGCGGACCGGTTTGCCACCCATCAGATACGAAGTCGGACCGAACGATGAGAAGAAACTGGGCTGCGTGTACTACCGCATCAGGCAGTTCGCTCCCACGCCCGCCTATGAGCTTTGCTTCGCGGACGATCAGCTGATGTCGAAAGCAATCGTCAACTAGCCGGGACCGCGGCCGCAGAGTGGCGAGGGCCATTCACTCAACGATGCCGTCGCCGAATCGAAACAGCGGGTCGGCAGTGTCGTACGGAACGTCGCTCCGGCTCTCTATGACGGCCCTTGTGGACGATGGAAGGTCGAACGGCAGCCGCCCCCGCGCTTGAGCCTCGCCGAGCAAGACGTCCACGACCGCGTCGTCCCTGGCCCCGAACTCGAGCAGCAGGCCGGCCGCGGCGGCAGCGATCTCCGGTACGACCGCCGGGCGGTCCAGAAATAGCACGATGATCGTCGGGACCTGCTCGCAGATTGCAACGATCCGGTCGCGCTGCGCCGCCGGGAACTCCAGCGAGCCGGCGTGGAAGAACGACTCGAACCCGCCCGGACGAGGTTCGTACGGGGCGTTGAGCCGCAGTACCGCCAGATCGGCGTCAGCGGGGTCGTCGACTACGCGGCCCAGCCGGGGCCGCGGCTGCAGAGCGGATATTCTCGATGTAGACCGCTTGATCGGTGCCAAGTGGCAGTGCCGCTGGTCCCGAGTCCGCGGCGGTGAGCCGCACCATCGCGGCACGCTGTGCGGCCTCCCCCTCAGCCACGAAGTCAGCGCGTCCGATGGTGGTCGCGGCGCGGTGGACATCGCGGAAGGGTTGGTCGAACAGCCCGAGCACGAACTTCTCCCGCAACAGCCTGCGCACTGACTGGTCGATTCGGGTGTGGCTGACGCGGCCGGAACGGACCAGTTCGACGACCAGCTCTGGCCGGGACTCCCCACCAAACTGGTCACACCCGGCGTCGATCACCTTCTGGGCGCGATCGAGTTCACTAATGTGCTCCACGCCCCAGGCCCGCGCCGGCATCGGCTGGCCCATGATCACACTGTCGCTGATCAATCCCCAGTCGGTGCACACAATGCCGTCGAAGCCCAGCTCGTTGCGCAGCAGCTCTGTGATCACTCCCTCGCTGAAGGCGAAGCCCACCTCTCCCAGTCGGTGCCGACCGGCATCCCGTAGTAGGGCATCATCTGTGACGTCCCGGCCGCGATTGCGGCCCGGAACGGCTTGAGGTGGTACTCGATCTGCCCGCCGGGGTAGACCTGCTCGCGCCCGTACACAAAGTGCGGGTCTTCACCATCCTTTTGTGGACCGCCGCCAGGAAAGTGTTTGGTCATGGTGGCCACTGAGGCTGGGCCGAGCTGAGCGCCCTGGAAGCCGCGGACGTAGGCGGCAACCAGGCGCGCGGTCAGGTCGGCATCCTCGCCGAAGGTCATCCCGATGCGCGACCAGCGGGGTTCGGTGGCCAGATCGATCTGGGGGTGCAGCGCCACCCGGAGACCCGCGGCGAGGTATTCCTGGCGAGCGACGTCGGCGAATCGCTGCACGATGTCAGCGTCACCAAGCGCCGCGAAGCCGAGCGATTGCGGCCATTGTGAGAATGCGCCCGCTAGAGCCTCGGTCCCCGGATTATTACTGAACGCGTGCCGGGGATCGGTCGACAGGGTCACCGGGATGCCGGGCCCGGTCGCGAGCGCTAGCTCTTGTACGCGGTTGTGCCACGCCACCAGCTCGCGCACGTCGGCCACCTGTCCCGCGAGGTTGAAGTGGTTGAGCCGCATGTCTCGGATGGCCGCCTCAGTGGCCGGCCGACCGAAGGGATTGTCGGAGCTGATGAGCTGCCCGCCCGCCCCCATCGTGATGATGTCGTGAAACATCAGTCCGGCCTTGTCCTGCATGGTGAGCCGGGCGAGCAGGTCCTCGACCCGGCTCTCCACGCTGTTCGACGGATCCTGGTAGGGCTGGACCACGGTGTCTCCTCACAATCTGTGAAGGCCGGTGTTCGGACTAGCCTTGCATCCGGTGCGCTCCAGCCGGACGCTTGGCCATACAACCTAGGTCGCCGATGGACTAGCGAATCAGGCCGGCGATGAGGTTAACGGAGCCCCCAATAATCGCTGCGCCGAACAGATACGACAGCAAGGCGTGGGAGAGCACGGTGCGCCGAATCAGGCGATCGCGGACGGTGGTGTCGGAAACCTGGTAGCACATGCCGATCGTGAAGGCGACATAGGCGAAGTCACGATACGTCGGCCCATCTGGTCCGTCCGAGTTGCCGAAGGCGATGCCTGCGTCGGATCCGAAGTGCAGGTCGGCGTACCGCAGGGTGAAGACCGTGTTGACCACGGTCCACGACAGCACGACGGTTAACACGGCTGCGCCGATGAGCACCCCCTGAAGTGGGCCACTCTGCCCCCGAGCAAGAGTGATGGCGAAGCCGACACCCAGGAGACTGGCCACACTCGCTGCAACCAACAGCACGGTCGCGGAGCCACGGGTTTCGTCCTCGCGCTTGGCGAGCTGTGCGGCGTGCGAACTGTCGGCCCGGACGATGATTGGCCAGACGCTCATGAGGAAGGCGAGCGCGGCAACGTCCCAGCCTGCCACCGCGGCCAGCCCCCATGGCACGAACCAAAGAAGTACAACTGCCACGATCAGCCCGCTGGAGCCTACGATGACGGTTCGGCGCATCGCGATAGCATGCCAGCCCAGCCATCGGTGGTAGGGCGTGGGTGGCGGGATTGCGGTCATCGCTCGAGTGTTGCCGATCACGTCGCGTTCTGCCATCACTCAGGCAGACGGAGGTTCTGGTCGTCAGTACTTGGCAAGGCTCGCGAGTTCACGAGGATGCGTGCTACTTCGTTGAGCTTTAGATTGGCGTTCTGGGAGTGGCGACGTAGCACTTCGAACGCGCTTTCCCTGTCAAGATCAAACCGTTCCACGATGATGCCTTGGGCCTGGCCTACCAGCGTGCGGGGGACAATGGCCCGCTGCAGTGACTCCTCCTGTCTTGCGCTGGACAGGGCGATCGAGGCATGGCGACCGAGGACTTCTGCAACGAGGAGCGCATCTGTGTCGAACCAGGGAGGGGCAGAGGCGTAGAAGTTCGATGCGCCGAGCGTTGACTGAGAGGTCCACAACCGGCCCGCCAGCACACTTCCCAGGTGGAGGTCTCGCGTTCCGGCCGCCCACCGCGGCCAGCGCATGTCGGTGGCGATGTCAGTTACCTGTGTGGTGCGCGATCCTCGCCCAGCAGTATGTGCAATCCTCAAGGCCCGCGGGAGTGCGCATGACCCGTTCACGCGCCGGTACGAGATCACACCCGACGGTGTCATCTCCGGTGACCAGTTCGACCGCAGCCAGAGCATGACCTAGATCCCCACTGAGAGCCGAGTCGGCCTCGCACCGATAGCGTTGGTCTTGTGAGGGATCAAGCGGGACGGGCGCAGATAAAGCCTTGGCGGCGAGCGCTGCTGGCGATGATCATCATTAGCCTGCTATGCGCTCCAGTCTCTTGGATAGACGATGGAATCACCCCCTCCTGGGTGGTGTATCCAATCGCCTTGCTCGTTGCCTTATGGCGTTTCCGGAGCGGTCAGGGCG
>JBKOZG010000211.1:0-8716 GCA_046725775.1 Actinomycetota bacterium
GGTACGGAGCGCGTCTGGATCGGGCTCACAGCGCCTCTACAGCTTCCGCGACATCTTGATCTTGAAAGTGATCAAGCGGCTGATCGATGCTGGCATTTCGCTGCAGCAGATCCGCACCGCGATCGAGCATCTGCGCGCCCGCGGCGTCCAGGATCTCACTCAGGTGACATTGATGAGTGATGGGGTTTCGGTCTTCGAGTGCACCTCCGACGATGAAGTGATCGACCTGCTTCGCGGCGGCCAGGGAGTCTTCGGTATCGCTTTGGGCGGTGTCTGGCGCGACTTGGAAGGGACGCTTGCTGACCTGCCCGCTGAGCACGCCGAGGTTGATGAGCCGCATCAGTCCCACGACGAGCTTTCGCAGCGTCGAACGGCACGAGCCAGCGGTTGACACGGTAATCTGGGCGCTGCTGGAACGGCGGCGCGGGAGAGTCCACCACCTCCGCTGAGGTCGTGGCGCCGAAGGGGCAACCTCCCCGGAACCTCTCAGGCAATCAAGACCGCGCGCGCATGGCAACTCTGGAGCCGCAGGTAACAGAGGGGGAGTGCTGCTCGCGCAAGCGAGGGCACCTACCTGTGTACTCGCCGAAGGAAGTCTCGATGACCGCCACTCTTCCAGACACAGAAATGAGCTCGCTACCTTCGCAGCGGTTCAGCACTCGTCACATCGGCCCTCAGGTCGATGACCGCGAGAAGATGCTGGCTACGCTCGGCTTGACCGACCTGGAGCAGCTCGTCGAGCAGTCGCTGCCACGGTCGATCCGCAGCACAGAACCGCTTGCACTGCCGGCCGCACTTTCAGAGTCCGAGACATTGGCGGTGCTGCGCAACCTCGCTGGTCGGAATCGGCCACTGACATCGATGATCGGCCTCGGCTACCACGGCACTGTGACCCCTTCGGTGATCCGACGAAACGTTCTCGAGTCGCCCGCCTGGTACACCGCGTATACGCCGTACCAGCCCGAAATCAGTCAGGGCCGGCTTGAGGCATTGCTCAACTTTCAGACCATGATTTCAGATCTCACCGCTCTGCCCACGGCAGGAGCGAGCCTGCTCGACGAGGCTACCGCCGTGGCCGAGGCTATGACGCTGGCCCGGCGCAGCGTAAAAACAGGTGAGGCGATCCTGCTCGACGCCGACACCTTGCCGCAGACCATCGGGGTCGTGACCACCAGGGCGGCTGCCCTTGGGATCGAGGTTGTCGTCGCCAGCAAGCCGTTGGCAGAGGCGGTGGAGGAGATCGACGTGTTCGCCGTCGTCGTGCAAACGCCGGGCGCCAGCGGCCGGCTCGCGAGCACAGGGGAACTACGCGACATCGCCGATCGAGCCCATGCCCGCGGCGCGATGGTGATCGCGGCCTGCGATCTGATGGCGTTGACGTTGACAACGCCGCCGGGGGAGTGGGGCGCCGACGTAGCTGCCGGGTCGAGTCAGCGATTTGGGGTCCCGCTCTTCTACGGTGGACCGCATGCGGGCTTCATCTCCGTCCGCGCGGGACTGGAACGCACCTTGCCGGGGCGGCTCGTCGGGGTTTCCAAGGATCGCGATGGCACTCCCGCCTTCCGGTTGGCACTGCAAACCAGAGAGCAGCACATCCGCCGTGAGAAGGCGACCTCGAACATCTGCACAGCGCAGGTACTGCTTGCCGTGACGGCCAGCATGTACGCCGTCTACCACGGGCCGCACGGTCTGCGCGAGATTGCGCAGACCATCCATGCCCGCGCCGTTGGGCTGGCCAATGATCTTGTAGGCGGAAAGATCCGCGTGGTCCACGACTCCTTCTTCGACACCGTGCTCGCCGAGGTTCCGGAGCGGGCCTACGGCGTGGTCGCGGCGGCGCGGGACGCCGGCGTCCACCTCCGGCTCGTCGACGAAAATCATGTGGGCGTATCAGTTGGCGAGGACGCCACCGCCGACCAGCTGAACGTGGTGCGCGCGGCGTTCGGTGTCACCGAGAGCCCCGTGCGGTCATTCGAGAACAACTCGACCGGGCTCGAACGTACGTCCTCCTACCTCACCCATCCCGTTTTCAATACCCATCACAGCGAAACCGCGATGCTTCGCTATCTGCGGGCGCTGTCCGATCGCGACTTGGCGCTCGATCGCGGCATGATTCCGCTCGGTTCATGCACGATGAAGCTGAACGCCACAACGGAAATGGAACCGATCAGCTATCCGGGCTTTGCCAACCTTCATCCCTTTGCTCCGGTCGAGGATGCACGAGGCTATCTGGCCTTGATCGAGGAGCTGGAAGCGTGGCTGGCAGAACTCACCGGCTACGCGAAGGTATCGATCCAGCCCAACGCCGGGAGCCAGGGCGAACTCGCCGGCCTGCTTGCCATCCGCGCCTACCACGAGTCGCGCGGTGATCATCAACGGCGCATCTGTCTGATCCCCTCGTCAGCGCATGGTACGAACGCCGCCTCGGCCACCATGGCGGGTCTGAAGGTTGTCGTCGTCAAGGCTGCCGCCGATGGAGCTGTCGACATGGAAGACCTGCGGAACAAGATCACGGAATACCATGATCAACTTGCCGCAATCATGGTGACATACCCCTCCACGCACGGCGTGTTTGAGGAAGGCATCGTCCAGCTGTGCGACATGGTTCACGACTTCGGAGGTGAGGTGTATGTCGACGGAGCCAATCTGAACGCATTGCTTGGACTGGCACGACCCGGGAGCTTCGGTGCAGATGTGAGCCATCTCAATCTGCACAAGACCTTCTGCATCCCGCACGGCGGCGGCGGCCCCGGGGTCGGACCTGTCGGCGTCGCTGAGCATCTTGCACCGTTTCTGCCAAACCACCCGTTGCTTGCCACGGCAGGTCCGCAGACTGGCATTGGACCAATTTCGGCGGCGCCGTACGGTTCGGCTGGCATCTTGCCGATCAGCTCCGCCTATATTGCGATGATGGGAGCCGACGGCCTGACCTCGGCGACCGAACACGCGCTACTTGCTGCGAACTACGTCGCAGCAAGGCTTCATGATCATTATCCAGTGCTGTACGCCGGGCGCAACGGGAGGGTCGCCCACGAATGCATTCTTGATCTGCGCCCGCTGACCAAGGCCAGCGGAATCAGCGTCGAGGACGTAGCGAAACGACTGATTGACTACGGCTTCCACGCACCGACCATGAGTTTTCCTGTGGCAGGCACGCTGATGGTCGAGCCGACCGAGTCGGAGACGCTGGAGGAGATCGACCGCTTCTGCGATGCCATGATCAGCATCCGCGCAGAGATCGCCAAGATCGAAGCGGGGGAGTGGCCGCGCGCAGACAACCCGCTGGTCAATGCCCCCCATACGCAAGCTCAGGTGACCTCGGAGGACTGGGATCACCCGTACCCGAGGAGGGTTGCGGCCTTCCCAGCCGGGCTTCATACAGGTCCGCTCTACGCCCAAGGCTTCGATAAGTATTGGGCGCCGGTCGGCCGCATCGATGGCGGTTACGGCGATCGCAATCTTGTCTGTATCTGCCCTCCGCCGGAGGCGTTCGAGTAGCTAGCAGGCGGGCGTTGTGGCCCGCACCTGCTCGTTTCAGGCTTCCTGCCCGGCGACGTCATTGATCCGATGCGCCAGCTCAAAATCGTTGTGGGTGAGACCGCCCTCGGAATGGGTGGAGAGAACCAAGGTCACCTTGTTCCAGCGGATGTCGATGTCTGGATGGTGATTCATCAGCTCGGCCTCATGTCCGACCTGATTCACGAAGTCCAAGGCCGCGACAAAGTCCGTGAACTCATACGTCGCAGCGATTGCCGGGTCATCGCCCTCAGCGCGGCGCCAGTTCACAAGTCCAGCCAGTTGCTTGGACACCTCGGAATCTGTCAATAGTGGGCTCATAGCCTCAGCCAAGGGCGCGGCCGCGGTGGCTGTCAAGAGCCAACCAGGCGCGTCGGTGCATCCGATAGCGTCGAACGGAGAACCCCCGGAGTAAGCACAGAAAAGGGAACCGAATGGTTGCGATGCCGGAGAGGATCAAGCGGCTCGAACAGCAGCCCTGGATCGCACACATCATCCGTGCCGTGGAGCGCGACATCAGCAGGCTCGGCTCACAGTTCGCCGCAGCGACGACCTACTTCTGGGTGCTCGCGCTGGTCCCGATCTTGATGGTGGCTTTTTCGATCACTGGCTTCGTGCTCACTGTCGTGTACCCCGATCTCCTGCACACCGTCGCTGACGCCGTCACGGAAGCCCTAGGCAGCACGGACACTGCCACCCGCGACAAGATCCTGGGTCTCGTGAACACCGCCCTGAGCCAGTACTGGACGATCGGAATCGTGGGCCTGGTGACTGGTCTCTACGCCGGCGCAAAATCGATGGGCCACTTGAAGAATGCCGTGCGGACCCAGTGGCGACCCGGATTCGATCTTCGGCCTCAGAAGATCAACATTGTGGTGCGGTGGCTCGGCAACCTCCTGCTGCTGCTTGGACTTCTGCTTGGACTGGCCGTGACCTTCGGCCTATCCTCGTTGTCAACCTCGCTTGCCGACACCGTCCTCAGGCTCCTCGGACTTGATGATCAAGCGTGGACGGCGCCACTGCTTCGGGTCAGTTCCGTGGCGTTCTCGATCGGCGCCGGCTGGCTGATCTTCATGTATCTCTACACAGTGCTACCCGAGACGCGTGAGCCTTGGCGCGTGGTACGCCGCGGCGCGCTGTTGGGTTCGATCGCGCTAGCGGCTCTGCAATATGTGGCGAGCTTCCTGATCACTGCGTTCCAAGGCAATCCAGCTGCGGCGATCTTCGGGCCGGTGATCGTGCTCATGCTGTTCTTCAACATCTTTGCCCAACTCATATTGTTCATCGCTGCTTGGATCGCGACCGCGCAGCACGACGCAGTCCCTGCCCCTCCCGAGCAGGAGCTGCGCACTGCGCCGACGCCGGACCCTCAAGAGACCGCGGATGAGGAACCGAATGTCGTACCGGAGGCAGTGGCCGCGCGTACGGTACGGGTTGGCATGGGCGCTGGTTACGTCACCGGCGCCGCGACCGGAGTCGGATTAGGCGCGGCGCTGGCGTACGCGTTCTCAGCTGCCGTACGCGGCCGAAAGAAACCCTGAACACCTCGACTGCGGACTTTCAGTGCGCTATCGCGAGCTGGGCGTCGGGCTGACCAATGCTGTCCAGCAGTGCCGAGAACCAGGGTGCGCCGATGTCAAAGGGCTTGCCACCCTTGATCCTGTCAAACTCGATCGCCCGAAGCTGATCGCCGCGTTCCTCGTCGTGGCCAACCAGGCCGGGCTCACCGCGTAGCGCGGCGTCGACCGCGAACTCGCTCATGGACTTGATCAATTCGAGGTCGCGCTGGTTCGGCGCCGCAGACCGGGAGAAATAGCCCGACTTCTGCACCATGACCTTGCGGGCTTCGAGCCGCTCAGCAAACTTGCTGGCGAACCAGGAGCCTGGGTTGATCATGTCCATCTTGACGTGCCCGAAGGGGTCCCGGGGCACCTCCTCACCGGACCGCTCAAGTTCGGTCAAGATCGTCTCCAGACCCGCGCCTTCGGAAACGAAGAGGTTGACTGAGCCAATCCGATCCATCGTCTCCTTGAGACGCCGTGCTTCAACCTCAAGATCGAAGACCGCCTCCGGGACGTAGACCCCGTGGATCTCCCAGGCTTCTCGGCTGAGCCCGATGTCCGGCAGCCACGTTCGAGTTTCAAGCCATTCCCGGTAGGCCTGCGCCGCGGCGGCAGTAAGCCAGCCGCAGTGCCGCCCCATAACCTCATGCACGAGGAGCATCCGGGATCCGGAGTTGTGCTCCCCGATGACGTTCTGTGCGAAACGCGAGGCCTGCTCGGCCGCGGTCCAGGCACCAAGCGACTGGCGTACCGGGATGATGTCATTGTCGATGGTCTTGGGTAGCCCGACCACCGTCAGGGAATGGCCGTTGCTGGCCAGGAATGCGGCAAGATCAGCCGCCGTGGTGTTGGTGTCATCGCCGCCGATGGTGTGCAGGATATCGACGCCGTCCGCCGTCAGCCGGTCGGCCGCGGCCTGCAACGGGTCCACCCCCTCAGCGACCAATCCACGCTCCACCAGGTCGGCCGCATTGGTCAGCTTGACCCGCGAATTTCCGATCGGTGATCCGCCGAAGCCATGGAGGAATGCGGCATTCTCCCGAACCGACGGCGTAACGGTGACCGAGTCGCCCTGCAAAAGACCTTCATATCCATACCGGTAAGCGATGATCTCAACCTCGGGCGCAATCTCGGTATAGCGCTCGATCAGCCCGCCGATCGCCGAGGAGAGGCACGGTGCGACACCGCCCGCCGTAAGCATTGCCACCTTGTTGACCATGTCGGTAAACGTAGCCGACCCAGCAGCTGCCGGGCTCTGCGTCTAATCAGCCGATCAGTCTTTGGACGGCTCCAGGTAGACAGCGCCAGGGCCACGAGAGCTCACGTAGTCATCGGGATTCTGCAGTGTGCATTTCTGCAGGCTTAAGCAGCCGCAGCCGATGCAGCTGTCCAGCCGGTCCCGGAGACGCTCCAGCCTTTCGATCTGCTCATTGAGCCGACCACGCCATTGGTGCGACAGGCGGGTCCAGTCAGCCTTGGTCGGTGTACGACTTCCCGGCAGTGTCCGCAGTGCTTGGGTGATCTCCTCCAGGGACAATCCGACGCGTTGCGCCGAGCGGATGAACGCCAGCCGGCGCAGCATCGCGCGCTCGTAACGGCGCTGGTTTCCAGAGGTACGGCTGGAAGTGATCAGGCCCAGGTTCTCGTAGTAGCGCAGGGCAGATGGCGCGAATCCGGAACGCGCTGACAGCTCGCCGATGGTCAGCAGATCCGTACGATGTAACACGCAGTCAGTCTAGCAATACCTAAACTTCACGTTAACTTTCAGTCTTTCCTGACGCCAGCTTCGCATCATAACTTGGACGGTTCAGCTTCTGCAGCTGGTGCGAAGTCCGAGCAATTGGTGCTCAGTGAGGGCAGGGGAGCGGTGCCATCGCACTAGGCTCGATTTCATGGCCCGATACTTCGATGTCCATCCGGACAACCCTCAGCCACGAACGATTGGCCGAGTGGTCGAGTTATTGCGAGCTGACGGGCTGGTCGCCTACCCAACGGACTCCTGCTTCGCGCTTGGCTGCCAGCTTGACAACCGGACGGGCCTGGAACGGATTCGAGAGATCCGTCAGCTGGACAACCGGCATCATTTCACCCTCGTCTGCGCCGACTTCATTCAACTTGGGCGGTTCGTACAGCTCGATAATGTGATCTTTCGCACCGTCAAGGCGTTGACACCGGGGAGGTACACCTTCATCGTGCCGGCAACCCGCGAGGTTCCCAGACGAATGCTGCATCCCAAGCGGCGTACGGTCGGGGTTCGCATTCCTGATCACGTGGTCGCCCAGGCGATCTTAGCCGGGCTGGGCGAGCCCATCGTGTCGAGCACTTTGATCATGCCGGGGGAGGACCGGCCGCTGACGCAGGGCTGGGAGATCATGGAACGCCTTGATCATCTCCTGGATGCCGTTGTGGACTCCGGTGAATGTGGCGAGGTCCCTACCACAGTTGTAGATCTCTCCAACGGCCAAGCAGTGATCGTCCGGCGCGGAGCCGGAGATCCGGCACGGTTCGAGTGAGTTCTCACTCGGGCCGCCTATGCCCGGTGCAAGAAGATCACCCGGGTATGGTGATCGGGACGGGTGGCGGTGTAGGGCTCGACCCACGACAGTGGCTGGGTCGAGGAGGCCGATTCTGGGAGGACGTTCTTGGGACGTCGCAATAACGCCGGGGACACTTTCGTGGCCAAACTGATGCGAAGCAAAGCGGCCGTTGAGCTGCTGGCCGCGGCGCCGATCCCACTCTTCCTGGTGCGATCGATCCTGGCGCGTGACAACGCGCGGGAGAACCGAAAGGACAGCTGGCAGCGATTGCGGGGAGGAAATGAGGCCGCTCGCTATAGCGCAATCAGGAGCGCCACCGAGCGCTATGCTCACGATGGATTCGTCCTTGACATCGGCTGCTCACAAGGGATCTTGCAGGAGGGTCTGAGGTACGGCCGGTATCTCGGTGTCGACGACTGCGAGCAGTCCATCACGCTTGCCCGACCCAAGTGCGACCGGTGGACTCAGTTCGTGTGCGCTGATGGGTCCAACTTCATTGCCGACCAGCCACCAGATGCCGTGGTAATGAACGAGGTCATCTATTATCTGCCTAATCCAATCGGCGTCGTGGAGCATCACGCGCGCCGCCTGGCACCCTTTGGAGTCGTGATCATCTCCATCTACGCCCGGACGTGGTCATCGCAGCGGCTGCTGCGCGCTCTCGCAGCGCGCTTCGAGCTGCTCGAATCCAACCTGATCAGATCAGGCCACCTGGCCTGGACGGTGGCGGTGTATCGGCCGTCACGAGTGTGATGACTCAGGGAAGCCGGGGCCGCCAGGAAGATTCGGACCGCTTCGTCGGCATACGGTGGAGTTGGCAGTAGGCCCCGATCAAGCCCTACTGCAGGTATCCCTCAACCTGCTGCCGGGGTCTCGTTTGTGACTCATCGGGGTCCTGTGCGAATTCCCGATGGGCGCGCCGCTGGCGTAGCAGATCCCAGCATTGATCAAGGGATTCCTCGAGGTCATGAAGCCTTTTGGCGGCATCGCTGATCTGACCCGGGTTCTCCTGCATCTCGCGGCGCAGCTCATGCTCAGCATCGACCATCTCGCGGATACGCGCGAGGATGTCTGAGTCGTCCATGCGACCCAGCCTAAGGG
>JBKOZG010000198.1:0-15229 GCA_046725775.1 Actinomycetota bacterium
TCACTTGAGTGCACGTGCGCCGAGTCCAAGATCTGGACGGGATTCCCAACATCCGGAATCGAACTGCGCCAAATCGGAAGCCAGCCCTAGGCTGAGCCGTGTTCATCCAGAGGGGACGAGGGACCGGCCCGATGACTCCCCGGCAACCGGCTGACAGATCAGAAACGGTGCCAACTCCGACTCGGCCGAAAGCCGGCTGAGAAAGATGAAGAAGGACTGAAGATGACCGCCGTGGTCGATACCGATGCAGCCCCCAGTTCCGGCGTTCGGGCAGGCGCCTTCGGAAACGCGACGCACTTGGTGTGTCGAGAATGTGGCGCGACTGCAGAACTTGGCCCCTTCTACGCCTGTACCGAGTGCTTCGGTCCGCTCGAGGTCGGCTATGAGTTTCCGACCATCACTCGCGAACGGATCGAGGCGGGCCCGCGGAGCATCTGGCGATATGCCCCGCTTCTGCCGGTCCCAGCCGACATCGCCATCTTTCGCTCAACCGACCCCGGTTTCACGCGGCTGGTCGATGCCCGCCACCTCGCGGATGATCTTGGTCTGAAGCAGCTTTGGGTCAAGGACGATTCCGGCAATCCGACGCATTCGTTCAAGGACCGTGTAGTCGCGGTGGCCCTCTCGGCAGCCCGCGAGCTGGGTCTCCGAGTCCTGGCCTGTCCGTCCACCGGCAACCTTGCCAATGCCGTAGCCGCAGCGGCTGCGCGGGCTGGGATCAAGTCTGTGGTTTTGGTGCCTGCCAACCTCGAGCAGCAAAAGATCTTGGCCTCCGCCATCTACGACACGACGTTGATTGCCATCGAAGGCACCTATGACGACGTCAACAAGCTCGCCACTGAGATCGCGGCCGAGGAAGAGGGCTGGGCCTTCGTCAACGTGAACGTCAGGCCCTATTACGCCGAGGGGTCGAAGACTCTGGGATACGAAATTGCCGAGCAGCTCGGCTGGAGGATTCCTGACCAGATTGTCATCCCGGTGGCTTCCGGGGCTCAGCTGACCAAGATCGATAAGGGCTTTCGCGAGCTGATCAAGCTCGGCCTGGTGGACGACAAGCCATTCGCGATCTTCGGGGCGCAAGCAACAGGGTGTTCACCCGTCGCTCAGGCTTATCGCGCTGGCAAGGATTTCGTGGCACCGGTGAAGCCGGACACTATTGCCAAATCACTGGCGATCGGTAACCCAGCGGATGGACCCTATGTTTTGGATGTGGTGCGGCGTACGGGTGGTGTGGTCGAGGACGTCGATGACGACACTCTGGCGGCGAATATCCAGCGGCTAGCACGTACCGAAGGCATCTTTGCCGAGACAGCTGGCGGTGTCACAGTGGGCGTCACGGCAAAGCTGCTGTCTGGCGGCCTGCTCGATCCTGAGGCCGAGACTGTGATCATTAATTCTGGTGACGGGCTGAAAACCCTCGATGCGGTTTCCGACCGCGTCGGACCGAAGATCACGATTCCGCCGCGGTATGAGGCGTTCAGCGACTTCTGGAAGGATGCGACTTCATGAGTGCCACCGTCCGCATTCCCACCATCCTGCGCACCTACACCGGAGGCGTAGGAGAGGTGACCGCTGACGGCAGCACTCTGGCCGAGGTTCTGGATTCCTTGGAAGGCGATCATCCAGGGATCCGAGCACGGATTCTGGACGATTCAGGCGCGCTTCGCCGTTTCGTCAATGTCTACGTCGGTGACGACGATGTCCGTTTCATCGGCGGCTTGGACGCTCAGGTGAGTGAGGGCACCAAGATTTCGATCATTCCGGCCGTTGCGGGCGGGGCCGAAGGCTAGCTTGTGCTGCGCCAGGCGCTAACGTCGGGCCTGTGGACCTTGAGCGTTTCGTCACTGCTCAAGACGGCGGCGGCACCTACCAGCACGCGGTCGCGGAACTGCGCAAAGGGCGCAAGACCAGTCATTGGATGTGGTTCATCTTCCCGCAGATCGCCGGGCTGGGGCGCAGTGCCATGGCCCAGGCGTACGCGATCAACAATCTGGCTGAGGCGCAGGCTTACCTCGCCCATCCCGTGCTCGGACCGCGCCTGGTCGAATGCGCCGAGCTCGTCGCTTCGCATCGAGGACTCAGCGCCGAGCAAATCTTCGGCGGCATTGATGCGATCAAGCTGCGCTCTTCGATGACGTTATTCGCGCACGCTGATCCCGATCAAGAGGTCTTCGGACAGGTCATAGACCAGTATTTCGAGGGTCCCGATCCGGAAACAGTGCGCCGTGTCTGACACTCATTCCTGGCTAGCTGAGTACCGCTTGGCCGGCCAATACGCGCATTCCCCGAAGTCACGCACCCGGCCGTCCTCGGCGAACTGAAGCAGCCAAGGTCGCGGTATTCCTGCTGCACCGGTTCGCCGTAACGCACCTCAATCCGGACGACAGCCTGTTTACCCTCGACCGCGAACGGCTCCGTTACAGCGGAGAACACCTTCGCCAGCGTCGTCGAGCCAGAATGCCTTGATGCCCTCATGGCCGATCTTGGGCTCCTCGTAGGGGCGAAGTCCGGTAGCGCGCATCCACGGTAAACAGGCGCTCGACCCCTTCGGCATTTTCCCTGCGCCATGCATCGATGTACCTGTCAACCCAGCGCACTACCTGATTTCGATCCATCCCGCAATGCTGCCTGAACTCGAGACTGCGATCAGGACGCGCTGGTCCGCCCAGATGACTGCGGCAAGGCAGCAGCTACTCTGCATACGGTGCCTGATCAGGGCAGCTAGCACCAGGAAGGTAGTTCTTGTCGGATAGCAGTCGCGCAGCCAAAGAGCTCACCATCATGATGACCGACGTCGTCGGCTCCACGGCACTGCGGCGAGCACGCGGTGACATGGTCGCCGACGACATCCTGGCGTTGCAGGCAGCGATTGTGCACGACCAGGCCACCGCGTTCGGCGGCCGAGTGAGCAAATCCCTCGGTGACGGGTTCCTCATCTCGTTCCCGTCCACTGTGGCAGCGGTCCGTGCCGCCGCCGCTATCCAGCGCTCGTTGTACGAGCACAACACGGGCGACCCGCAGCGCGCTGTCGAGATCCGCATCGGGATTGACACCGGGATGGTCCGCGAGCGCGACGGCGACCTGTCCGGTCAGGCTGTACACGCGGCGGCCCGGGTGATGGATGAGGCGATCGGCGGGCAGATACTGACTTCCGACGAGGTGCGCAGGCATGCCGAGCCGCAGCTGGATTGGGCATTCGCCGACTTGGGGCTGTTCTGGCTACGGGGGTTCCCGGAGCGCTGGCGTTTGTACCAGGTGTCCTGGAACGGCTCCTCAGCGGGCGTGCAGCCGCGTGCTGAACAGGCACGTCTGACACCTTCGGTGGAGCGAGAAGCCGAGCGGGCCAGTCTGCGGCGGCTCTTAGATGACGCCCTCTCCGGGCGCGGCGGGCTGGCGCTGGTCGCCGGGGAGGCAGGCATCGGCAAGTCGCGGCTGGTGACCGAGATCGGTGACGTGGCTCAAGCGCGTGGGATGCGTGAGCTCACCGGGCACTGCGTGGAAATGAGCGGGGGACCACCGTACTTGCCGTACGTGGAGATGATCGAACAGGCGATCAACAGCCCGCGCCGCTCACTGGCACTCTCGAACGCACTTGGCAACGTGGCCGCGGAGATAGCGCGTATCGCGCCGGCGCTGCGGCGCGCCTTTCCGAACATCCCGCCACCAGTCGAGTTGCCGGCCGAGCTAGCGCGCCGATATGTGTGGAACAGCTTCAGTGAGTTCATCGGCCGCGCCGCGCAGGCCCAACCGCTCCTGCTGGTCCTGGAAGACCTCCACTGGGCCGACGAGTCAACCTTGTTGCTCACCGAGTACTTGGCGCCGTTGCTGCCCGAGATGCCCGTGCTGGTGCTCGGCACCTACCGGGATGTCGAAGTGGATCTTCAGCATCCCCTGGCCCGGGTCATCGGCCAGTTGGGTCGCCGCCGCCTGGTGGAACGGGTAAACCTACGCAGGCTCTCGTTCGATGGCGTACGCGCGATGTTGCGGGAGCTGGCCGGGCAACCGGCGCCTGATCAGTTGGCGCGGATGATCGATCGCGAGACCGAAGGGAACCCGTTCTTCGTTGAAGAGGTTTACCTGCACCTCGTCGAGTCGGGAGTGCTCCTCGACGAGCATGGTCGGCTGCGCCGTGACCTGCGGCTGGACGAGGTGTCGGTGCCGGAGAGCATCCGCCTGGTGCTGGGGGAACGGCTGGGCCGTCTGTCCTCGTCCACCCGCGAGGTCCTGGTCGCCGCCGCCGTGTCGGGCAGGGTGTTCGCATCCGACCTGGTTGATGAGGTGGCCGACGCTGGCTCGGACCAGTTGGTCGATGCCTTCGACGAAGCGGAGCGAGCCAGGCTTATCATGTCCGGCACAACCGCTGGCGAGCTCATGTTCAGCCACGAGCTGATCCGCCAGACGCTGCTGTCCGGCGTCTCTGCGGTCGAGCGCGAGCGGCTACACCAGCTGGCGGCGGGCGCAATCTCGCGCCTCTACTCCGACGATCTCGAGGCGCACGCTGGAGAGCTCGCCTACCACCTGTCCCATGCCGGACGAGCCGGGGACAGGGACAGCCTGGTTCACTACTTGAGGCTTGCGGGTGAGCGGGCGTTCGACGCAGCGGCATTCGACGACGCGATTGGCTACTTCGAGCAGGCGTTGTCGCTGATGCCGAACAATCACCAGCTCGGCCGTGCGCAGCTGTTGGAGCGGCTGGCGATGGCGCTGCGCAGCGTCGGCCGCTGGCAAGACGCGCTGGGCACGATGAACGATGCGTTGGACCGCTACCAGATGCTCGGGCAAGTCGAGGCCATCGGTCGGTTGGGTTGGGCCATGGTGTACCAGCTGGTGTGGAATGCCCGATTCGTCGAAGGAGTGCAGGTTGGCCAGCGGACGCTGGCGGCACTCGGCAACACCGTCAGCGGCGACAAAGCTCGCCTGCTGTCAGCGCTGGCGTTTGCGATCAGCGTAGGCAGCGACTATGCCGCGGCAACGGCAACGTTCAACCAGGCACGTTCGCTTGCTGAACAGGTGGGCAACGAGCGAGTAATGGCCGACGTGCTGCACATGCAGACCATTCACCATTTCGTCTATGCCGAGTTCGCGGAGGGAATCCGTGTCGGGCTGCTGGCCGCGGAGACGTTCGAGCGCGAGAGCGCCCTGTGGGATCTCTGTAGTGTGCAGGCGTTCGTGATCTTTCAAGACGGCAATCTCGGCAGTCGCGAGCAGGCGACGAGCCTGGCCGACAAAACGCTGAGCCTCGCCGAACGACTGGGCCACCTCGGCGCGGCGTTCATGGTGCTCTCCGACCGGATCCGCGTCGCGGCGATGCTCGGTGACCTGCCGCAGGTGGAAGCGCTGGGTCCGCAGATCGTAGACATCGGCGAGCGAGGCGGACTGCCGTGGCGCTACTTGGGCCACCTGTACCTGGGCCTGGCCGCGCACCGTCGAGGCAATGCCGATCGGGCCGAGGCTCAGCTGCGAAAAGCCGTTGAGCTGGAGCCGACGGGTGCGTTCGCCGGGCAAAGCGCCGCGACGCTGGCGCGGCACCTCGCCTACTACGGGCGCGCCGACGAGGTGGTGGAACTGTTCGAGTCAGCCCGGTCGAAGCTGCCCAGCCTCGACCGGGTTAACGGCATCGGCTCGTGGAGCTGCCTGCTCAACTTCGTTGAGGCGTTCTGCCTGTGTGGTCTGAACGAGGAAGCCGAGGCACTCTCTCCGCTTCTCGAAGTGGTACTCGAGCTTGACAAGAGATGGATCAGCTACGACGGCAGGCTAGCGAGGACCCGTGCCGGTCTCGCCGCCGTGACGGCTCGTCGCTGGGAGGAAGCCGAACGCAACTTCGGCATCGCCCGCGAGGTCGCCGAGCAGATGCGCAATCGGGTCGAGCTGGCCGACTTATCCCGCCTGCACGCCCGGATGCTCTTGGATCGAGGCGCCGCCGGCGACCACGAGCGTGCCGCCGGGATGCTCCAGGAGGCTCTGTCCGCTTACCGTACGTTCGGCATGCCTGCCTACGCGGCCGAGGCGGAACGCCTCCAACATCAGGGCTAGGGTTTGAATGGCGTTGCGCAGCTGGCGGGACACTATGTACTTCGATGGCCCGGGTCCACGGCTCCAGCGTCCTATCTGACCTGCCATAAGCGTCACCCCGTGAGTAACGTCCCACGCCTCTGAGCCCGTAGTCTGAACGGGCAAGTCCGCACCTAACACGGAGGCAGGCCTTTTGTCGGATCGCAGCCCCGTAGCCAAGGTGCTCACGATCATGATGACCGATGTCGTCGGCTCGACCGCGCTGCGGCGTACCCGCGGTGACCGCGACGCTGATGACATGTTGGGACTGCAGGCAGCGATTGTGCGTGATGAAGTCGCGGCATTTGGTAGTCGGGTGCGCAAGTCTCTAGGCGACGGGTTCCTGATCTCCTTCCCGTCCACCCTCCCGGCTGTCCGCGCCGCCGCCGCCATCCAGCGTGCGCTGCGCGAGAACAACACCGCGAGCCCCCAGCGCGCGGTCGAGGTCCGCATCGGTATCCACCTCGGCCAAGTCACCGAACGGGACGGCGACTTGCTCGGGCAGGCTGTGCACGCGGCGGCGCGGGTGATGGCCGAAGCGGTCGGCGGACAGATCCTGATATCCGATGAGGTGCGCAAGCACGCTGAGCCGGATCTGGACTGGTCCTTCCTCGATTCTGGGCTGTTCTGGCTGCGCGGCTTCCCGGAGCGCTGGCGGTTGTATGAGGTGGCCTGGAGCGACGCTGCAGCGGGTGCGCGGCCGAGCGCCATGTCTGCGCCGCTTACGCCGTTCGTCGAGCGGGATGCAGAGCGCGCTGGCCTGCGACGGCTCGTGGACGGTGCGCTGGCTGGGCATGGCGGCTTGGCTCTGATAGCCGGCGAGCCAGGCGTTGGCAAGTCGCGGCTGGTGGCCGAGATCGCTGATGAAGCCGAGGCGCGAGGGATGCGTGCGCTCACCGGACATTGTGTGGAGATGACCGGTGCTCCGCCTTACCTGCCCTACGTCGAGATCATCGAGCAGGCCATCAGCAACCCGCGTAGCCCACTGGCGTTACGGGAGGCGCTCGGCGATGTGGCTCCCGAGATCGCCCTTATTGCGCCGGCGCTGCGGCGCGTCTTCCCCGACATTCCGCCGCCCGTCGAGTTGCCGGCCGAGCTTGCTCGCCGCTACGTGTGGAACAGCTTTGGCGAGTTCGTCGGCCGGGCAGCGCAGGGCCAACACCTGCTGGTGGTGCTCGAGGATCTGCATTGGGCCGATGAGTCAAGCCTGCTGCTGACCGAGCACCTGGCGGGACTGCTGCCCGAGTTGCCAGTGCTCCTGCTTGGCACCTACCGCGATGTCGAAGTTGATCACTCCCACCCGTTAGACCGAGTTATCGAGCAGCTCGAGAGTCGGCGTTTACTTGAACGCATTAGCCTGCGTCGGCTGTCCCTCGATGGCGTGGGTGCCATGTTGTGGGGCCTGGCGGGGCAGCCTGCGCCCGAGGAGTTGACGCAGGTAATTCACCGCGAGACTGAGGGCAACCCGTTCTTCGTTGAGGAGGTCTATCTGCACCTTGTCGAGTCGGGGGTGCTGGTTGACGAGCGTGGCCGGCTGCGTCGCGACCTGCAGCTTGATGAGGCGTCGGTGCCGGAGAGCATCCGGCTGGTCGTAGGGCAGCGGCTGGACCGCATGAGCTCGTCTACCTATGAGGTGCTGGTGGCCGCCGCCGTGTCGGGCAGGATGTTCACCCCCGAGGTGGTCGGGGAGGTGGCCGGCATTAATGCGGACGCGTTGGTCGAGGCCTTCGATGAGGCGCAACGGGCTCGGCTCCTGGCGCCTGGCAAGGTCCCCGGCGAGCTCATGTTCGGTCACGAGCTCATCCGCCAGACGGTGCTGTCTGACGTCTCGGCGGCGAAGCGCCAGCGGCTGCACCTTCGAACTGCGAAGGCAATCTCGCGGCGGTATCCCGATGACCTCGAGTCGCACGCCGGAGATCTCGCCTACCATCTCTCTCGCGCGGGGCGGTCCGGCGATCGAGCAAGCCTGGTGCGCTACCTGACCATCGCCGGCGATCGAGCATTCGACGTGGCCGCCTTTGACGACGCCGTTGGGCACTATGAGCACGCGCTTTCGCTCATCTCATCTGCCGATCAACTCGGCCGTGCCCAGCTGCTGGAGCGACTGGCGATGGCGCTGCGCAGCGTCGGCCGCTGGGACGATGCGCTGCGCACGATGAACGATGCGTTGGACCGCTACGAGGCGGTCGGACAGGTCGAGGCCATCGGTCGGCTGGGTTGGGCAATGGTCTACCAGCTGGTCTGGACAGCCCGGTTGCTGGAAGGAGTACAGGTTGGGCAGCGCACGTTGGCTGCACTTGGCAACACGGTGAGCGCAGACAAGGCGCGCCTGCTATCCGCGCTGGGATGGGCGCTCAGCGTAAGTGGCGACTACTCGACGGCGACGGCCACGTTCGACCAGGCACGTGGGCTTGCCGAACAGGTGGTCGATGAGCGAGCAATCGCGGACGTGCTGCATATGCAGACGCTTCACCACCTGGCGTACGCCGAATTCACCGACGGAGTTCGTGTTGGCCTGCGGGCAGCAGAGACGTTCGAGCGGGAGAGTGCCCTGTGGGATCTGTGCAGCGTGCAAGCGTTCGTGATCTACGAGGACGGAGCGCTCGGCAGCCGCGAACAGGCGACGAGCCTTGCTGACAAGACGCTGGGCATCGCCGGGAGGTTGGGCCATGTCGGCGCGACGTTCATTGTGCTCTGCGACCAGATTCGCGAGGCGGCGATGCTAGGCGACCTGCCGCAGGTGGAGGCCCTAGGCCCGCAGGTTCTGGACATCGGCGAGCGGGGCGGGCTGCCGTGGCGCTTCGTGGGCTACATCTACCTAGGCTTGGCTGCTCACTGGCGAGATAACGCCGAACGTGCCGAGGCGGAGCTGCGCAAGGCGGTCGAGATGGAGCCGCCGGGTGCGATCGGCGGCCAGAGCGGTTCGCTGCTGGCGCGGCACCTGGCATACCAAGGGCGCACTGACGAAGTTGTGGAACTCTTCGAGTCGGCCCGGTCGGGGTGGCCCAGTCTCGAAGTGACCAGCGGCATCGGCTCGTGGAACGGCATGCTCGGCTTCGTCGAGGCCCTCTACCTGTGTGAACTGTATGAGGAGGCTGCGGCGCTGTCCCCGCCTGTCGAAGGAGTGCTCGAGCTCGGCAAGAGATGGATCACTCTCGACGGGCGGCTTGTGGAGACCCGTGCCGGTCTCGTCGCGGCGGCAGCTCGTCGCTGGAAAACAGCCGAACGCTACTTCGGCATGGCCCGCGAAGCCGCTGAGCAGATGTCTAACCGGCTCGAGCTGGCCGACCTTGGCCGCCTGCACGCCCGGATGCTCCTGGAGCGTGGCGACACCGGCGATTACGCGCGTGCCGCCGAGCTGCTTGAGAAAGCGGTGGCCGCGTACCGCGACTTCGGCATGCACGCTTACGCGGCAGAAGCCGAACGCCTACGGAGTCAGGCACTCGCCTAGCGGCGTATCTGCCATTTGAATCTGGAGTCACCCTCGACGGAGCGCTGCGAGCAACGGGGTGCATCGAGCAAGATCATCTGCTCCGGACAGGTCCGGCAGCGCAACGAAAATCGTTCTGACCCCAAGGTCGGCGAGCTCGCGATAGCGCTGCACATGATCAACCGCAGGTGCTGCATGGTGGCGGGCGCCATAGACGGCGGCCGTTAGACGTCCGCGGAGCCGCTCAACTCGGACTGCAACGTCTTCGCGATCGGTGCCGATCACCGGCAGGTCCAGAACAGTGATCTCTAGGTCGCCAGGATCACGGCCTAGCGCGCGGCAGTGCCGGTGCAGGATGTCGATCTTGGATCGCAGCACCGTCTGGTCCGACGGCAAGTTGCAGCCATCGGCCTGGTCGGCGACGATCCTTAGCGTCCGGCGCTCCCCTGAGCCGCCGACGATGATCGGCACGTCGCTGACCGGCCGTGGGTAGCAGGTGGTCTCAGGCAAGTGAACGTAGCGGCCGTGGTAGGCCTTGGTGCCGGGCGCCCAAAGCGCCCGGAGCGTCTCGATGCAGACCTGAAGTCGATCAAGTCGCTGACGGTCGTTTGGAAAGTCCAGGCCGTACGCCTGATGCTCCCGCATCCACCATCCGGCACCGAGCCCGCAGAAGGCGCGGCCATTGGTGAGCACATCAAGCGTCGCGACGGTCTTGGCGATGATGCCTGGTTCGCGAAACGTGACGGGGGAGACCAAAGTGCCCAGCCGAAGGTTGGTGTCAAGACCGGCGAGCATGCCGAGGGTGATCCAGGGCTCGGGAATCGGCTCCCAGGCACGGTCCACCTGGGGGATCTGGATCAGATGATCCATCAGTGCGAGGCCGTCGAAGCCGATCTCATCAGCTGTCACCGCCAGGTCACGCAGCCAGCCGGCAGGATCGGATTCCGGCCAAGGAAACCGCGACACCTGGAGTATTACTCCCGGCATGGTGCCTGGATCATGATCATGATTGGGCGTCGGCTGCACGACGATTGGTGCGTCGGTCGCGCTGTGCTGTTCGATGATCAGCGTCTGGTCCCAACCCTCATCTTGGGCAGCGTCAAGCAGTCTTTTGATCTTTCGCAGTTGATCGGTGAGGATCGGCGCCGGAACTGGTCGGTCGCGCTCTCTATTGCGCTCGCGGCACAGCGCGGCCGCTGTGTTCATGATCACGAGCACTGACGGAAGCCCGGCTTCGCGAGCGAGCCGCTGGTAGTCCGCGCGTCGTTCCCGATCGAGGCCCAGGGTGTCGATGACCGTCGTCAACGAGCGCTTGCTCCGTGCAGCCACGATCTGGTCGAGCAGCACGAACGCGTCCGCGGTTGCCTCAAGATCAGCGGGACCGCTACCCACCGTTGCTCGCAGTGCATCCGAGCTCACCACCTCGGCCGTCCGGAAGTGCTCAGCAGCCCACGTGGACTTCCCCGAACCTGCGGCTCCAGCCAGGACCACCATGGCAGGGTCCAGCAGCCCGGCATCGGTCATACGCGGAAGTTTGGCAGCAGCTGGATACCCAAGGTGCGTGGGTTGCGGCAACCGTGCACAACAATGACTTCCATGACTGATCCGAAGCCCGTCGAATCGTGGCTGACTGACATGGATGGCGTACTGGTGCACGAGGAGCACGCGCTGCCTGGCGCATCGGATTTCATAGCCGCCCTGCAGGAGCATGGACGCCGCTTCCTGGTATTGACCAACAATTCGATCTACACGCCTCGTGATCTTCGGGCGCGGCTGCTGCGCACTGGCATCGATATACCTGAGGAGTGCATCTGGACCTCCGCGCTAGCCACCGCCCAATTTTTGGCCGACCAGAAGGCCGGTGGCGCTGTCTACGTGATCGGGGATGTAGGGCTTACCTCCGCCATACACGATGTCGGGTTCATCCTTACCGAACGTGACCCCGACTATGTGGTGCTCGGGGAGACCCGCACCCACTCGTTCGAAAACATCACGCGGGCCATCAGGCTCATTGAGGGCGGGGCGCGGTTCATCGCAACCAATCCAGATCCGACGGGCCCTTCGGCGGAGGGGTCGATTCCGGCCTGCGGATCCTTCGCTGCATTGATCACCCAGGCGACCGGCATCCGGCCCTATTTCGTGGGCAAGCCCAATCCGCTCAATATGCGATCGGCGCTGAACGCGATCGATGCGCACTCCGAGACTGCGATGATGGTCGGTGATCGGATGGACACCGACGTGGTCTCCGGCCTCGAGGCGGGGATGCGCACCATCTTGGTGCTGACAGGCTCAACGAAGGCTGAGGACGTGGAGCGGTTCCCGTATCGTCCAACCCGAGTGGAAAACTCCATCGCAGAAGTGGTCGAGCTTGTCGGCACGCTTGCGCCTACGGCGTCCGTCCCTTAGTGCGACGACGCACCGTGATCGGTCAACGAGCGGTTGGGCATGATCAACACCGCAGCTGCCACCAGCACTGCGACCACCCCCGCGGCCAAGAAGACCTTATGCAGCGCCGGTTCCAGGACACTGGCCGGAATCCCGCTGGCAGTGGAAGAAATGTGATCACCGACCTGCTGGTGCAGCGACGAATTGGCGATAGCGCCAAAGACGGCGATACCGAGCGCGCTCCCCATGGATCGGGCGAACACGTTGGTGCCCGTCACAACGCCGCGGCGTTGCCAATCGACTGCGGATTGCGCGGAGATCAACGTAGGGCTGATTACCAGGCCAAAGCCAAACCCGAGAACGAAACACGTGGCAGCCACCTGCCACACCGTGCTACCCGCAGACAGCAAAACCAGAAATCCACAGCCGATCAAGATCACCACAGCGCCGATCAGCGCCGTCCGCTGGAAACCGATTTTCAAGTAGATGCGACCAGCCATCGAAGCGGCGAGCGGCCAACCCAGCGTGAGCGCCGCGAGCCCGAAGCCTGCCACCAGCGCACTCGTGTGCAGCACACCCTGGGCGTATAGCGGGATGAAGGAGGTGAGGCCGATCAGCATCACGCCAACCCCAAGGGCAGCGAGATTGGTTGAGTTGAGCAATCGGCTGCGAAACACCCAACCCGGAAGGATTGGCTCAGCGGCTCGTCGCTCCACAAGTGCAAAACCGATCAGAAGCACCGTGCCGAGCGTGAGAATGGTGATGCTGGGCACTGAGGTCCAGGCCCACAGGATGCCGCCCTCGAGTAGTCCCAGGATGATCAGGGAGGAGCCAACACCCAGCAGCGCTGCACCAGCGACGTCGATGCGGTGTTGCTTACGAACCACGTTCTCATCGAATCTGCGAAACAGCCACCAGGCCGCGAGCGCACCTAGCGGGATATTGACGAAGAAGATCCACCGCCAATCGAGGAAGTCGACAAAGAGCCCGCCAAGTGTTGGTCCGATGACGGAAGAGAGCGCCCAGACACTGGCAACGTATCCCTGAACTCGAGCGCGTTCGGCTACGGAGTAGATGTCACCGATGATGGTCATCGATGTTGGCATCACCGCGCCTGCGCCGAGTCCCTGGAGTGCCCGGAACGCGATCAGGGCAGGCATGCTCCAGGCAATGCCGCACAGGATCGAGCCAAGAACAAATACCCCGATGCCGATGAGCATGATCGGCTTACGTCCCACGAGATCGGTGAACTTGGCGAAAATCGGTATCGACACCGCCTGCGCCAGCAAGAAGATGGAGAAGAGCCAGGGGAACTGAGTGAAACCGCCGAGATCATTGACGATCGATGGGACGGCCGTGGCGAGGATGGTCGCGTCGATGGCGATCAGACCCACGCTCAGCATCACCGAGAGGAGGATCGGACCGCGTTCGGACCGGAGCCCTACCGAGGCGCGTGATATCGTCTGCTGCTCGGTGGAGTGGGCCATATACGCGGCAACCTCAAACTCAGGTCGTGCATTCCCGAGCGTGCACGCCCGCAGGTCTGTGGCTAGCGCTGTACCCGGCGTGCATGTCATGTACAGCGTGAGGAAGGGTGGGTGCTGTCAGGGGGTGGCTCAGAGTGGCGGCTGAGGTGAGTTCGGGCGCTTCTCACCCCGCGACGTGCGGGGGGCGTTTGCACTCGTATAGGTAGAGTGCTAAAAATTGCATTAGCACTCTCGCCCGGAGAGTGCCACCTCTCTTCTGGCCGGTGAGGGCTCCCATGGGCCATCCGTCGCGGGCACCGCTCGAAGAGCCATCAAAATCACTGACAGGACTGCGGAGAACATGCCCAAACTGATTCAGTTCAACACTGAGGCACGGCGCGGCCTAGAGCGCGGGATGAACATCCTCGCCGACGCCGTCAAGGTGACCCTTGGACCCAAGGGCCGCAATGTCGTGCTGGAGAAGAAATGGGGTGCTCCGACCATCACGAACGATGGTGTGAGCATCGCCAAGGAGAT
Source organism: Actinomycetota bacterium (assembly GCA_046725775.1). GTDB lineage: Bacteria > Actinomycetota > Actinomycetes > Propionibacteriales > Propionibacteriaceae > Microlunatus. Next base: position 13,870 of record JBKOZG010000198.1, read on the forward strand.
CGAGCTCGAGGATCCGTACGAGAAGATCGGCGCCGAGCTCGTCAAGGAAGTTGCCAAGAAGACCGACGATGTAGCTGGTGACGGCACCACAACGGCGACCGTGCTGGCGCAAGCGATGGTCCGGGAGGGCCTGCGCAACGTAACCGCTGGCGCCAACCCGATGAGCCTGAAGAGGGGCATCGAGAAGGCCGTGGCCGCGGTTGTCGAGCAGCTGGCTGCCATCTCGAAGGACGTGGAGACCAAGGAGCAGATTGCTGCCACCGCCTCCATTTCCGCGGGTGACACCCAGGTTGGTGAGATCATCGCGGAGGCGATGGACAAGGTTGGCAAGGAAGGTGTCATCACTGTCGACGAGTCGAATACCTTCGGACTAGAGCTAGAGCTCACCGAGGGCATGCGGTTCGACAAGGGCTACATCTCGCCCTATTTCGTCACTGACACCGAGCGCATGGAGACTGTCCTCGACAGCCCGTACCTCCTGATCGTCAACTCCAAGGTCTCGAACCTGAAGGATCTGCTGCCGGTCCTGGAGAAAGTCATCCAGGCGGGCAAGCCGCTCCTGGTGATCGCCGAGGACGTGGATGGCGAGGCCCTGGCGGCTCTGATCGTGAACAAGATCCGCGGCACCTTCAAGTCCGCCGCTGTTAAGGCCCCTGGATTCGGCGACCGTCGCAAGGCGATGCTGACTGACATCGCGATTCTCACCGGCGGCCAGGTGATCAGCGAGGAGGTCGGGCTCAAGCTCGATAGCGTCACCGTGGAGTTGCTCGGACAGGCGCGTCAGGTGATCATCACCAAGGACGAGACAACGATCATCGAGGGCGCCGGTAGCCCAGAGCAGATCTCCGGCCGAGTCAACCAGATTCGGACCGAGATCGAGAATTCCGACTCCGACTATGACCGCGAGAAGCTGCAGGAGCGGCTGGCCAAGCTGGCCGGCGGCGTCGCGGTGATCAAGGTCGGCGCGGCCACCGAGGTGGAGTTGAAGGAGCGGAAGCACCGCATCGAGGACGCCGTCCGCAACGCCAAGGCGGCCGTCGAAGAGGGCATCGTCGCTGGCGGTGGGGTCGCGCTCGTTCAGGCTGGGGCGAAGGCGTTCAAGGACCTCAAGCTGGAGGACGATGAAGCGGTGGGCGCCCAGATCGTGAAGCTAGCGCTGGAGGCGCCCCTGAAGCAGATCGCTATCAACGCCGGCCTGGAAGGTGGCGTCGTCGCCGAGAAGGTCAAAGGCCTGCCGGCCGATCATGGTCTGAACGCAGCCACCGGCGAGTACGAGAATCTGCTCGACGCTGGCGTTCCCGACCCGACCAAGGTGACCCGCTCAGCGCTGCAGAATGCGGCCTCGATCGCAGGTCTGTTC
>JBKOZG010000385.1:0-5251 GCA_046725775.1 Actinomycetota bacterium
GGCTGCTCGCAGCACGTCACATTTGCGACAAAGCGCGACTTTGTCGAGGCCCTGCTACTTACAGGTTGGGATGCTGCCGTTGTGGCCGTAGGGAATGGTGTAGCCCACGTAGGCGTAACCCCGGAACCAATCGCCTGGGGCGGAATTGAACCATTCCTTTGTTGGTTAGTGCTCCAACCGAACGTCCCCGAACTGCTCGCCCGGCGTCGCCTCTGGCACAGCCCGGCCCTGGCGGAAGGGTAATTCGGCGCAGGAAGCCGCGGTCACGGCCCGGCCCAGGTGACTTCCAGCAGCACGACGGCGCCGCGCTGCTCTCTGACCAGGTAGACGACCAGTCCCCAGCCACCGAACGGCAGCATGCGGAACTCCGGCGGATAGCCGGCCCGGTAGGCGCGGCCCTGCCACGGGTCGGTTCGGAGCTGCTCAACGGCCGCGTCCAGCGCGCGGGCGGCGTCAGGCGGCAGGGTCGACCGCTGCGCCCGGGCCTCGACGGTGAACTCGACCTGCCACACAGGTGGTGCGCAGGCTACCGGCCGGGTGGCTCAGGCTCGTAGGGGAACGTCTCGACCGGCTCGCCGGCCAGGATGCGCCGGCCGGTCGCCATGGCCTGCTCGTGACCGGGGATGCGCCGCGCCCACACCGTCAGCCACCACGCCTCGATCACCTCGTCCAGCCGGTCGAGCCGGTAGGAAGTGCGGGCGTCGTCGAGCGCGGCCTGGTACTCGGCATCGAACTGCGCGCGGAGGTCGTCGGTCAGCTCGGCGCGGATCGCCGACGGGGTCCGCTCCGGCCGCTCGACCCGCCCGGCTGGGCTCGCTTGCGCGCTCATGGCGGCAGTGTACCGCCACCAGCGGCACCCCTGTCGCACGGGAGCACGCTGGTCAGCACGCCGCTGAAAATTAAGGTTGACGGGGGCGCCGAGCACGTGTTGCGCGACGGCACCGAGGTGTTCATCCGCCACCTGGAGTTTCCTGCCGGCGCCTCCACCGGGTGGCACACCCACCTCGGACCGGTCCTGGTGACCATCGTCCGCGGGTCCCTCACCCTGTACGACGGGGACGACAAGACCTGCACCGGCGTCACCTACACCGCGGGGCATGGCTTCATCGACCGGGCGTTCGGCCACGTTCACCTCGCGCGTAACGAGGGTTCCGACCCGGCGAACTTCTACGCGACCTACATTCTCCCGCCAGATGCCGGGGACACCCTCGCGATCCCGGCGGCGGCCAACCCAAACTGCCCCGCATCGGTGCATTAGACGCGAGGATTGTGCTGGAGGGCCGGCCGAACGACCGGCCCTCCAGCAGCTCCGCCAGCTGCATGCCCTCCGCATCCCCGGCAGTGCCAGCCGGGCCGTCGTGGGGCCGCGACCCAGCGATCAGTAGCGGTCAACCACGGTGCCCAGCGGACAGCCAAACCCGCAGCTAGAGGTCGCAGTCCTGGCGGGCCAGGCTCTCCATCAGCGAGAGAATGTGGTATTCCCGATTGTGGACGATATCAAGTCGGGGGTCATCGCCAAGGTTGACACGGCCCCATGCCACGCCCGCCGTGCACATCTCCATCACGACCGCCCGGTCCTCGGCAGACAGGTCATCACCGGCGAATTCTGGGCCGGCGTCGGTGACGAGTAGGAGTTCCCGGCGGTTGATGTTGGCGATCTTGTCTTGGTCCACCGTGACCTCGATCTCGCGGATTCGCGATGCCCAGGAGCAGCCTTGGAACCGGGCGAAGTGCCGTCGGGCCGCCTCGGTGAGCCCGGCGGCACCCGTCTTGCTGGCACGGACCGCCTTCGAGGTCGAGGGCGGACACGGCTTGCTTTTCGTCGTTGCGGTGCTTGGTGCTGCCGCTCGGCCGCCCGGCTGTGCCGGCTGGTCCGTGTCTTGCCCGCCGCAGCCGGCCATCAGCACGGCGGTCAACACGGCGAGCAGCATCGTCCTTATGCGATGCATCGTCGCTCCCTACGACCCCATGCTCTGCGTAATCCCACCGGATAGGACCCCGACCGCCACGTCACGGGCGAACCCGCCGAGCCCTTCCGCGATCGCGCGCAGGCGGCCTCGCCGCTCCGGGTCGGGCTCCCGCTCGGCCGCCTCGCGCAGCGCCTGGACGAGGCGGTCCACCCACACCTCCGGGGATGGCCACTGGCCAACCACCTGCCGGGCCTCATCGGTGACGCCCATGATCGCCACGTTCATGAGACCGCCGTACGTCGCCTGGGTCTCGATGAAGCGTGGGCTAAGCGCCCGCACCGCCCGGGCCACCTGGCCGGGGTCCATCCCGGTGAGCTTTGCGAAGGTCTCCACGTCGGGGATCTCGGGGCCGTCGTGCTCGTCGTAGTAGCGGACGATCGCGTCCAGGACCGGCAGGTCTCTTGTCTCCCAGGTTGACTCCATCTCGCACCTCCTCGGCGCGGGATGCTACCGGGGCAGCGGACACAACGGCTGCGTGTCCACAGGAACCAGCCTGGAGGGCAGCAGCGGCCCGTCTGATCGCCCGCCGCGGTAACATCCCGGGCCAAGTCGAGCAGGTGCGAGAGGGGTAGCCGATGCCAGACACCCGAGCCCACGACGAGGTGTACTGCCCCGACTGCGGACTCCAGTGGATCGCCGACAAGGGCGTCCATACGCGCGGCTGCCGGCACCTCGACCTCGCCAAGCGCCCGACGGAGATGGACGACGACGAGCTGCGGCTGCTGGCGCTGTGGCTGGCCGACGGCGGCGAGCGCCGCATGGCGCCCAGCGAGCCAGACTGGTCGGCGGAGGACTACGCCATGGTGCGGGGCGTGCTGGGCAGGCTCGCCGATGACTGCCAGGACCTGTATGTCACCCTTGGCAAGCGCGCCAGAACCGACAGCTAGGCGACCGACACGCCGGAGTTGAAGGCGAGCGGCTGCGGCGCCTGGCTGGTGTACTTCGTGCTGGGCCGCGCTGGGGCCGCGGATGGGCGGTCAGCCAGGGTCAACCACGGTGTCTAGCGGACAACCATACCCGCAGCTAGACAGCCATATTGGCCGGACCGGGAGCTACCGTGCCGTTTATGGCATGCAAGAGGTCAGGGGTTCAAATCCCCTCAGCTCCACCAGCCACAACGCATCCCCAGCCTCCCGCTCAGGGCCGCTTGCCAGAGATTGCCAGAATCTCACCAACAGCAGCCGCGAGAACGCTTGGAGTAGCTGACCAGTTCAGTCAGCTTGGGGCCTTTTCGCGTCACGCGAACTATCCTGCGAAGGTTCCTTCCAGGGGCTTCGAGGACCCTGCGGAAGGCCTGCGGTCGCCCCGGCCACACACGACGGCCACTGCGATACCGGCCTCACGTGCACTGGTTGGAGCTAGTGGTCCGTCGCTGAGATGTTTTGACGCTTCGATGGGTGGCGCCTGGATCCCAATTCCCTCACCGAAGCGAGGCAGGCTCAATCCTCGCCGTGCGTGGCGGCATCATCCCATGAGATCAGCTCCAGGTCGCCGTTCCCCCGACCTACCGCCGTCACCACGGGCGCGGTCGGCTGGGTGGTCGAGCCGATCGCGATCGGATGAACGATGCCGGCCTGGTCCGAGCTGTCTCCGGCGCGGGTGATCTCACCGAAGCCATCGACTCGCCACTTGATGAGTTTGAGCCCTCCGACAGGGTTCCCGCCAGGGCCCTGGAGCGCCACGGCAGACATGACGTCGCCCGGCCGGGCGATCAACGCGTTCGAACCGCCAATCTTACCGGCCTGTGAGCCGCTGTCGTGCAGCCTCTTCACGGTCCCGCCGTCGCCGAGGACTTCGAGGGTGATCAGCTCTAAGTTGTCACTCCCGTTCCGGCATGACACCACAACGTGCCCGAACTGGTCGATGACCGAGGCAACCAAAGTGCCCTCACCCATCAGGTCTTTGCTGTCTCCTGCCGGCTCGATCGTCGATCCTTCCTCCAACCCGACCCGCCAAGTGAGCAGCCGCACCCGGCCGTCACCGTCGCGTACCGTGGTGGCAACCAGGGCCGCCGGCGGCTGCGTCTGTAACCGTGGTTGGATCACGGTCAGGGAGATCTCGCTGACCTCGTTGGCCTGGTCGACGTCCGGCTGGACTCGGATGAAGGAGCCGTCCGGCTGCAACAGCCAGCGGATTAGTAGAAGCCTGCCGCTGCCCGTCTGGCAGGCAGTGAGAAACAGAGTCGGTGTGAGGCTGACAATCTGGATGACCTTGGCCTCGCCGGCCAGCTGGTCGGAGCCGGGATGTGTCAGAGTGATCTCGCTGGTGGCAAGATTCACCGTCCAGCTGGCCAGCTGCAACCGGCCATGGCCACTGCGGAACGCCGTAACGACCAGTTGCCCGAGTGCGACCGCGATGTCCGAGGCCTCGGCACCCAGATCACCGGAGTCCGGCCCGCGAAGAATGCCTCCGAAGGAGTCAACCGTCCACAAGATGAGCTTCAGCGTGTCAGCGCCGGTCCGCACCGCGGTAATCACGGTGTCTAGATTGACTGATACGACCGCGATCTCCGCGGCCTCACCCGCGGCATCCACTCCGCTGTCCGATCGCCGGACGACGCCGACGTGGTTGTGGTAGCTGTCGTTGACCATTAACGCGTCCAGGGCCGTCGGAGCGGTACTGCCGTCCAGCAGCACCATGTTGTTGGCGACAATGGTTGGAAGCGTCGGGTCGATTGCGAAGGTTGTCGAGCGGTAGTGCATGATCGACTGAAAGTCGTAGGCTTCGGTCCTCAAGACGTCGGACTCCGACAACTTGTCGAAGTTGTGCTTCTTCGCGGCCTGGACGTTGTCGAGGAATACGGTTACGAAGGTGTCGCGATCCGGACGTTGCTGCTCGTGTTTCAGTCCTAGCGTGTGACCGAGTTCGTGAATGACCTCAGGCGTGCCGCAGTTGGGCCGCAGCGTCACAAATTGTTGGCCACCGACGCGACCGTCGTCGGAATGACACGCGTCCTGGCCGTGCCGGAAATGGACATAGTCCTCCTGCGCATCACGCGCGACGAAGCGAACCCCGGTCACAGTCTCCCAAACGGCGATTGCCTGCATGACGCGGGTGAGATTCGTCAGGTTGGCATCGATGGTGAATGGAACAATTGGCCCGTCCCACCGCCGATCCTGGTTCTTCAGTATGCAGCCCATGATCGACCTCCTGAGCTGGGCCGTCTCAAACCCAGATAGCGATTATTCTAAGGCTTGCTATATGAGCCAGATTCTACGCGTGCCTAGACCTACTGGGTGCAGTTTCTTCCAGGTCGTTTCAGGGGCGCCCCCGTGCTCCCG
>JBKOZG010000407.1:0-11027 GCA_046725775.1 Actinomycetota bacterium
TGCTGAGTGGTCCACGGATGATCACCCAGATAGTCGGTGGCAACTCGCTTCGGCACGACGATGGTCCAAGCGTCGATGACCAGCTCGCGCATCTCCATCTGATCAATTGCCGCTAGCCAAACTCGGACCCAGTTGTAACGCAGGTCGGACTGAATCGGCATGAAGAACTTCTCTGGCTGTGCGGCGACCAACGCGGCGCGCTCGTCCTTTGGAAAGCCGAAGCCCATCGACAACTCGTCCCGGCTCAGCGCCACGTAGACAATTCGGCCCCACTCGAAACTTGACCTGATCGCGGACCAGCGCCTCTTCCGTGCGGGGCAAGGACAGCGCAACCTTCCGGATGTCAGCTGCTGTGACCATTGCGCTGCAACCGCCTGTCGGAGCCGGGACCTAGTGAACTTATCGCTGGGATCCCCCGTCGAGCCGGACCGAGGACCGGTCTTCTGACCTTGCGGTAGCCTGTCGCGCCCCCTGAAGGTTTCGGCGAGACTCGGTCAGCACCTGCCGTATGGTCGCCGCGAATGCAGCAGGGTCGGCCATGAAGCCGCCGTGATCGCCGGGAAATACGGTGGGTGGGGTTTCGAGCCGTTCGGCCAGCGCCTCTGCGGAGCGCCGTGCAATCTCGTTGCCGGAGGCCGCACCGACGGCGACGACGACTCGCGGACCGCCCCAGCGGAGTACCTCGATCAGCGGCTGGTAGCGCGTGAAGGGCTTCAGCATGTGGAGGAAGAACAATTCGTCGTCGACCTGCTGCTTCCCTGACGGCTCTGGCGGAGTCTCGCCGCCGTCGGAATCCTCACCGGCCTGAGTGTCCGCACTACCGTCGCCGGCCGGCGGCCATGCAGCCGGCGATACTCCCGCCTCAGTAACCGGACCGTCGTGCATCACGAGGGAGACGAACTTGCCCCAGGCCGCGCCTGGCCCGTACCCGCGGTAGGCATCCTCGATATCGTCGACCGCGGTGCGTAGGTGCGGTACATCGGGGAGCAACTCGGCGACCGGCGGCTCGTGGGCGATGACGGTTCCGGCCTTGTCTGGATGGCGAGCGGCAAAGGCCAGCGCAGCGATCGCGCCACCACTGCTGCCGAACACATCCGCCGTCTCGCCACCGACCGCATCGATGAGGTAGGCCAGATCGTCGCCCTCGATATCGGGCGTCACGTCACGGGAAGGATCATCGATCGTGCTCGCGCCCAGCCCGTGCGGGTCGCACGTCACCACGGTGTGGTCTTCGGCGAGCAGGTCGGCCACCGGTCCGAACGGAGCGCTGGTCATCGGCTGACCGATCACCAACAGAAGCCGACCGGAGCCCCGGACCTCGTAGTACAGGCGCCCACCCGGGACGTCCAGGTAGTGCGGGCTCGGCTGCGTACTCATCAATGACCTCCAAAGCTGGGTGGCGTGACAGACGTACAGACCTGTGCACCCGCAAGAACTCATCGCTTGGAGCAGGCTTGAATAGAAGTCACGCTGAAACCCACGGAGGCCATCATGACCATCTTTGTCTGTCGTACCTGTGCAGTGGAGCAACCCGACACCAGCGAGCCGGCCGCCGTCTGTGCAATCTGCAGCGACGAGCGTCAGTACGTACGCCCGACCGGCCAGCAGTGGACCACCCTCGAGAAGCAGCGGGTTGCCGGACACCAGGGAGCGGTCGCCAAAGTCGAGCCCGGTCTATATGGCGTCACGATTGAGCCATCGGTCGGGATCGGTCAGCGTGCACTGCTCGTTCAAACGCCATCGGGGAACCTGTTGTGGGACCCCAACGGATACCTAGACGATGAGTTGGTTGCGACCTTTCGTCAGTTGGGTGGGGTGGCAGCAGTTGCTGCCAGTCATCCACACATGTTCGGGGTGCAGGTGGAATGGTCGCACCGGTTCGGAGGGGTTCCGGTATACGTGCAGGCTGCCGACTGGGAATGGATCCAGCGTGATGACCCAGTGATCGCAGCCTGGGATGAGAAGACTGAAGTGCTTCCCGGCGTGGTGCTTCATCGAATCGGCGGCCACTTCCCAGGCAGTGCGGTCGCTCACTTTGTGGGCGCTGACGGTCGGGGGGTGCTGCTGAGCGGTGACACCGTGGCTTGCACACCAGATGAGCATTGGGTCTCGTTCATGCGCAGCTACCCGAACAAGATTCCGCTGTCGGCTGCAGTCGTCGCGAAGGTGGCTGACCGGGTACTGCAACTCGACTTCGACCGGCTCTATGACAACTTCGGCGGGCAGGTCATCGGTGACGCCGCTGATTGGGTACGGGGATCAGCCGACCGTTATATCGCGTGGGTCCGAGGGGACTTCGACCACCTCACCGGGTGATCAGAGACCGCGCTAGCGGGGAGTCGGCTGCCACGCCGGCTGTCCATCGAACCCGGGCCCGTTGGTGAGCGATCGCATAGCACCGGTCGCTAATTGGACGGTGTAGATGTCCCACGATCCACCGGCGTCGGCGTAGTAAGTGAGTTGGGTGCCGTCCGGTGACCAGCGCGGCCGCTCTTCAGACGCACTAGTGGCAACAACTGATCGCCGATCGCCCCCGTCCGAGGACATCACCTCGATGTCGAACCCGCTCGACGTCACAACATTTGAATGCGACCTGCGATCCGTCCCAGGACCAGGCCGGATTCAGGCCGCTGGTCGGCTGTGGAAAGAGGGTATCCTCCTCGCCGGTCTCCGGGTCGACCGCCAGTAGTTCTGGGGAGCCGCTGCGGTCCGTGGCGAAGCCGATCCGTGAACCGTCCGGCGGCCACTGAGGTTTGTCGTCCAGGCCTGGAGAATCAACGAGCTGACGTACCCGCGAACCGTCGGCGTTCATCACATAGATGTCCCAGTCGCCGTCTCGATTGGAGCTGAATGCCAATCGAGAGCCGTCTGGTGACCAGGTGGGGTAGCAGTTGGCGCGCGCATCACGGGTGATCTTGGTCAGCCCCGAGCCGTCGAGGTTGATCAAGTAAATGTCACTGAGGGTCGGCGATCCGGCATTGAACGCAATTCGCTGCCCGTCCGACGACCAGGCGGGGTGAGACACGGCTGGCAGATCCCCTGTGAGACGTCCTACGCCGGAACCGTCGGAGCGCATCACGAACAACGCATCGGAACCCTCGCGGTCAGACACGAAAGCGATTAGTTCAGAGGAGACCTGCTGGTTCGTGCTCGGTGTCTGTTTGGCTGCGCGGATGTCCTCGGACGCGCTGCATCCCAGCAATAGGGAAAGAATGATCATCGCGCCAAGCGAACGACGCTGCTGGACCAACGGCATGCACCGAGCATGGGGCCGTACGACACTGCTTGCCAACCCGCACTCCCGACCTGCCCGTACGACACTGTTTGCCAACCCGCACTCCCGATCTGCCTGCGTCGCTTCGAGTTGGGACACTGTTTGCATGCAGAAGATCTCCCTCGAGGCCCTCGCACGCCAGCAGATGAAGTTAGCCGCAACTGCCGGCGGTCGACACACCGCCGACACCGTCTATGGCGGTCATGAGAAGGTGCTGCGGCAGACAGTGATCGGCATGATTGCCGGCGCTTGCCTTGCCGAGCACGAGAATCCTGGCGAGGCGACTGCGCTGATCTTGCATGGGCGCGCACGACTCGCGGCATCTGGCCAGTCGTGGGATGCCGCTCGGGGTGATCTGCTGATCATGCCTGATCAACGCCATAGCCTCGAGGCGCTGGAAGATTGTGCCGTGCTACTCACGGTGGCCAAGCTGTCCTGACGGTGGGTATCACCTTCACCCACCCGAACTCTGATCCGAGCTGGCCGGATGCTGGGCAGCTACAGAGCATCGTGCAGCTGGTGAATAGCGTCTTCGGCAGCGACGTGCTCGGCGCGTACCTGCATGGCTCGGCCGTACTTGGTGGCCTGCGGCCGACCAGCGACGTCGATGTCCTCGTCGTCCTCGAGCGCCCGATGACCGCGACGCAGCGTCGCACACTCGTCGAGGGACTGCTCGACGTGTCCGGCGCCCGAGCTCACCACGGGTCCGCCCGACCGGTCGAGTTGAGTGTCGTCGTCGAAAGCGACGTCAGGCCGTGGCGGTATCCGCCCCGCCAGGAGTTCCTGTACGGCGAGTGGCTGCGCGACACGTACGAGCTGAGCGGAGCGCCGCAACCAGAGCCAGCTCCCGACCTGTCCATCCTGATCACCATGGTGCTGCAGGGAAACGCTGTGCTGGTCGGACCTCCGCCGGCGCAGCTGCTGGACCTCGTGCCAGAGGACGACCTGCTCCGCGGTGCGGTGGCTGGCATACCGCACTTGTTGGGCGATCTTGAGTCCGACACCCGCAACGTTGTGCTCACGTTGGCCCGGATCTGGACAACGCTGGAAACTGGGCAGATCCACTCGAAGGACGCGGCGGCGGCCTGGGTGCTCAATCGGCTTCCGCCCGAGCATCAACCGGTCCTCGCTCGAGCGCGCGCAATCTACGTGGACGGCGTCGACGAGGAGCGGTGGCACGACCTCCCCGCCGTACGCGCGCACGCTGAGTACGTCGTCCAGGCCATCCGACAATCAGCTCGATCGTGACCACTCCGACAACCCCCCATGCTCAGCCGCCTCGTCCAAGCGGGTTCAACGGGTACCGGCCATGATCAAGCCCACCCCGGCAGACACCAAGCCGACAGTGAGCGAGGCGGCCCCGATCCACAAGAAGATGAAGAGCCGGTTGGGCTTTTGCGGATCGCGCCCAGTGACGGAGAGGAAGAATCCGGCTGGCATCAAGATCGCGGCATACAGCACAGCGTCGCTCAGTTGCTGCGCCAGCGCTGGCACGCCCTCCGTGCTGGTCAAGATCTTGATCACTAGGCCCAAGATCACAAGCACGCCGGCGTGGGCGTGCCCGGCCCGAAAGAACGCCTTCTGCAGGTCGTTGGTCGGCGGACTCCCGGCATGAACACGGAGCAGGAAGGTGCCGCCGTAGGCGATGGCGACGACGGCAAGAAGTACCGCGCCGGCGGTGATCGTGTCGGCGGGGGTGAGGACCATTTCAGTTCTCCCTTTGAGTGGTTGGTCCGCTGGGTGATACACCGCTGAAGAGTTGTTGAACAGCCCGCAACGCAATCGAGCGAAGATCACCACCCGCCTGCTGTGGCAGGCCTGCGGCATCGAGCGCTCCGCTGAGTTGCAAGGTGGCCATACCGTGCACCAGCGACCATGCCGCGATTGATGCCACCGCGATGCCCTCGGCTGATCCACCGCCATGAGTGCGAGCGCCAGCGTTGAGCTGAGCGGCCGTACGGTGCTGCGCGCGTTGCAGGTCGCCATTGGCACCGTCAACCAGCTCCGGCCTATGCATGACGACGAAGTGCCCTGGATGGTCGACCGCGAACAGCACATACGCGACACCAACGGCGGCGAAGTCGCCGTTTGAGGCGGCATCCTCGAGTGCGTCTGCAAGGAGTTCGTAACCTTCGCAAGCCAAGGCTGTCAAGACACCCTCACGGCTGCCGAAGTGGTGGCGAGGCGCCGTGTGACTGACGCCAAGTTCGACCGCCAGTGAGCGAAGGCTCAGCTGGTCAACGCCATCGCGCGCAATGACGTCCGCTGCGGCTGCGAGTACAGCCGCCCGAAGATCACCATGGTGATACCTGCCGAGCATGCAGCCAACTTACCAGTGGAAAGTTGCCACTGGCAAGATCCACGACAGTTTTTCTGTTCTTGGACTGGCGATGCGACTGCTCCAGTGGTGAGGTTCGACGGCTGTGATGAGAGGCCCACGCGTCACGCCGGTGTGATACGGCCGGCGTTACCTGGCCTGGCAGACGCCATTCGCGCCGCGATCATGTCAACGGCGCTCTCTGGAGAGGTCGTCGCGGTGTCGATCACGAGGCGCTCCCTATGCCAGGGCTCGTACTCGCGCTCGAGAACTGCCGACCACGTCGGCTTCGACAATCCGTCGACGTCGGATGTGCGGGTTTCGACCCGGCGCCGGTGCTCGGCCTCGTCCGGGCAAATCACTTCCACCTCGATCGGGACTGCGCCGGCTGTTGCCGCCATATCCAGCCAGCCGTCGCGGGTGACCGTGACAGGATTCACACACTCAACGATGACGTCCATGCCGAGCTGCAGCTGCTCCTGCGCAAGTTCGTACGCAACGGCATAGCCCACTGCTCCGAGCGGATGAGACAGCGGGGACCAGGCGACAATCGCCTGTTCGATGCGGTCAACGCGTACGTAGGGCGTCGCCGTCCGGCCTGCAAGCGCTGTCGCAATGGTCGATTTACCGGTTGCCGGGAGCCCACCAATCACGATAAGCACAGAACCCACGCGGCGATATTCGCACCTCCCCCTCTGGGCAGCGCAGACGGTCCGTATCCGCAGGGGTCCCGCAGCCGCCAGCTCGCCGCTGCAGAGTTTCGTCCCCTAGTTCATCGCTGCGATCTGAATGAGGTTGCCGCAGGTGTCGTCGAAGACAGCGGTGGTGACCGGGCCCATGCTGGTTGGCTTCTGCACGAACTTCACACCGCGTGCGCTCAGCCGCTCGTACTCGGCTTCCACGTCGGAGACAGCGAACGACGTATACGGAATGCCGTCGGCGACGATGGCCTCCTTGAACGGCTTCACGGCGGGGTGGTCGGATGGTTCCAGCAGGAGCTCGACTCCGTCGGGGTCTTCCGGCGACACTACGGTAAGCCACTTGAAGTCGCCGGCCGGCATTTCGGTTTTCTTCACAAAGCCCAGCGTCTCGGTGTAGAAGCTGAGTGCCTTGTCCTGGTCATCGACGAACACGCCGGCGAGATTGATCTTCATTTCTTCTCCTTAGGGCGCCACCGCTCGGCGATGCGGTCCAGCGGTGCGGTGTCGAGGTAGTGGAGTTTGTAACGGCCATCCCTGCGGGTGTGCACAAGACCCGCTGCCTCGAGCAGATCAAGGTGCTGCGAGATCGCCTGCCGCGAGGATGAGATCTGGTGCCTCATGATCAGCCGATTGCAGATCTCGAAGAGCGTCTGGCCGTCGCGATCAGCCAGCTCGTCGAGGATCTTGCGCCTGGTGGGATCGGCCAGGGCTTTGAACACATCGCCCATGCCCTAATGATAGGCAAGTAACCGCTTGCCTATCAACCTCCGCCAGAAAAACCCTTGCGGCTAGCGGCACATATCAGCCGGTGCCCCGATGTGGGTGGCGTTGAGGGTGATGACCGTCTAAGGTCCTCGCCGTACGAAAGAGCCGATCCCACCGGAGGAGCGCATGCGCAACGTCGTGTACTCGGCCGCGATGAGCCTGGACGGCTACATCGCCGGCCCGAAGGGTGAGAGCGACTGGATCATGATCGACCCGGAGCTCGATTTCGGCGCGATGTTCGCGCGTTTCGACACGATCCTTCTTGGCCGCAAGACCTACCAGACGACGCGCACGGGGGGTGGCGGCGGGATGCCCGGTGTGAATTCCTACGTCTTCTCCCGGACCCTGCAACAAGCCGATGCCCGGGAGGTCACGGTATCCAACGATCCGATCCAGACCATCTCGGCCCTTAAAGGCCAGCCGGGCAAGGACATCTGGCTCTTCGGCGGCGGCGTACTGTTCCGCAGCCTGCTCGAGCTCGGGCTGGTCGACACGGTCGGGGTCGCAATCATCCCCGTGCTGCTCGGCGGCGGGGTGCCGTTGCTCCCCGGCACCCCGGAGCGCTCGGGGCTCCGGCTTATCGAGCACCGGGTCTATGAGAAGACCGGAACGGTGACGCTCGAGTACGCGGTCAAGAAATCTTGAAGGGTGAGCGCTTCACCCCGCCATATTTCCGCGGCCGTCCGTCAGCCGCCACTCCCATACGGGCGGGTGATGATCTCCAGGAAATGCCCGCTGGGATCCTCCCAGTACACTCCCCGGCCTCCGTCATTGGTGTTGAACTTCCCCGGCCGGCGTTTGAACGGGTCGGCCCAGAACGGCAGGTCGCGTTCCTGGATCCGGCCGAAGATCTCGTCGAACTCAGGCTCGCTGACCAGGAAGGCATAGTGCTGCGGATTTGACGGGCCGTGGTCGTCGGCAAAGTCCAGAGAAACATCGTTGGCGACCTGCACAACGAGAAACGGACCAAAGGGTGATGGGTCGGGCAGGCCGAGAATCTCGGCTAAGAAGGTTGCGGACTCTTGCTTGTCCCGTACCCGGACAATCGTGTGGTTCAACTGCACAGTCATGTAATCGACGCTACAGACCGCCCACCACATTGCAGCCAGCGGTCGCGGTACTTCGGAGTCGTGGAAGACGTACAGAGGGCGCGTCGTCATACCAGGAAACAACTTCTCGGATTATCTTCTTCATCGGCGGGCTGTTTGGAGGTTACGGCTCGAGCGATCTGGTCGTGATGTTGGCCCTGCTTCGTTTGTTCGAGACCGTTGTGGAGGTGCTTCCTCCGGGCTCACCTCGCTTGGCGGTGATGGAACGGGTAACCGTCGAAGCCCTTGCCGACCCCGAGCGTTCAATACCGCGCCCGCCGAGTCTGGAGCGAATTCGGGCAGCCGTCAAGTCCCTACGCAGCAAGATCAACGTCCGTGGCGCGCTGAGACCCACCCCGGCTGCTTGACGGCGGATAGCGCGGCGACACGGCAGGCTGGACCCATGGCGGAACGGTTCGCGGAGGTGTCGGTCATCACTCACGATGGGCTGGTACGCGACCACAACGAGGACAGCGTGGTCGTCGGTCCGTGGACCACGTGCGCGACCGTTACGACCGCGCCGGCAACCTTCGCACTCCCGCTGGTAGATCCCGTGGTTATCGCGGTCGCTGACGGGCTGGGCGGGCATCCCGCCGGCGAAGTGGCGAGCAGCGTGGCCGTTCAGACACTGGCCCGGCTCGCACCACAACTCACCGATGCGGACGCCCTACGCCAAGCCGTGGGAGCGTGCAATCGCACGGTGTTCGCCGAAGCGGCGCGACATCCAGCGCGGGAGGGAATGGGAACGACGGTCGCTGGTGTGGTCCTCACCGCTGCCGAGGCGTACGTCTTCAACGTTGGTGACAGCCGGGTCTACTCCTACGGTCCTGAAGGGATGCTGCAGATCAGCGTCGATGACAGCCCGCCATTGGCGCCGGGGGCGACCCACACTGCGATCATCACCCAGATCCTCGGTGGGTACGGCGATCCGGAGCCCCTGGATGTGCACGTCTCGACCCAGCCCATCGACGAGGGCACGCGCTACCTGGTTTGCAGCGACGGGCTGAGCGATGTCATTGATGACGCCGAGATCGCCGCTGTGCTGGAAGAAAACCGGGGCGTGGCGGCGGTTTTCGAGTTGTGGAGGGCAGCCATAGCCGGGGGCGGGCCAGACAACATCACCGTCGCGATCGCGGAAATCCTCAGTGTGGAGGCGCAATCTGACACAGCGAGCTAGTGACCTGCCAGCGCGTGTTTGAGCGCGGCGACGGCGAAAGCAGCGACCAGAACTCCGACGCCGAGCAGTACCGACCGGATCCGATTGCGTTCCGCGCCGCGAGCGACCAAATAGCCGACCACACCGATGATGGCGGCACAGGTATACCGAGCCCAAGTGATCTCGTTGACGGTCGGGGCTCCAGAACCGGAACACTGACAACAACCGCGACTGCGGCGGCAGCAGCCAACTGAATCACTGAGATAATGCGATCGGCCCTTGGCAGGTCGCCGTCATGGACGAGACGACCGGCAATGCGGAACGCGAACACGTGCGCGACCGCCAGACCGACCGTGGTACCCCACACCAGGCCCAGTATGGGTCCGGGGATGGCAGTCACATTCGCCAATGCGGACAGGGCGGCGATCAGGCAGATGGCCACATAGAGGGCCATGGTCCAGCCCTCTTTGCGTAGATGATCAGGATGTATGTGGTCGGTGTCGGCCGCAGACGCGACCGGGAGCGGAGCGGAGTCTTCGGTCATAGCCCGATCCTGGCACGCTGACTCTACGCACTATGACGGGCGGACCGCTTCGCCGACTGCAGGAGCTCGCGGCTGGGTTGGGGAGGAGGATTGGGACGCTCGCGAGCGACGAATGAGCGAATCCGGCGGGCCGCCAGTCAGCGTGCAATAACGAACGGAAGCGTCCGGACTGCTCCAGCAGCTTCGACGTCACCGGTGAGAGGCACCAAGAGGCGTGCCGCACCGAAAGGAGAGGACATGAAGTACATGATCTTGACCTACGCCTCGCAGCGGGACTACGACGGCATGGCCGGTGAGGCCAGCGACGGGCTGGCCTGGTCGCCGGAGGACTTCGCGGCGATGGCCTCCTTTATGGAGGCCTTCAACACCGAACTGGCCGATTCCGGAGAGCTCGTGGAGACCCGTGGGTTGGCCGCGCCTGTGCACACGCGACGCTTGGGCGCGCAGCAGGGCGCGCCGTTCGTCACCGACGGTCCATACGCCGAGACCGAGGAGGTGCTCGCCGGCTATTGGATCGTGGAGTGCGACAGTTTCGACCGCGCGACCGAGATCGCCGGCCGGCTGGCCAGTTGTCCTGCGCCGGAGCAGGTCGTAGCCAACGCGTACGCCGACGTGCGGCCGATCATGGAGTCGGCTGCCGAGATGAACTACTGACGAGATCGGCGTGTCCGAGATTGATGTTGAGAACCTGCTGCGCCCGTTGGCGCCGCAGGTTCTCGGCGCGGTGGTACGCCGCTACGGTCACTTCGACATTGCCGAAGATGCCGTGCAGGAGGCCATGCTCGCGGCGGCGACGCAATGGCCGAGTGAGGGTTTGCCGCACAACCCGAAGGGTTGGTTGATAACGGTCGCCGCCCGCCGGTTCACCGACCTGCTGCGCAGCGAGCAGGCTCGCCGACGTCGCGAGGACACCGTTGCGCGGTGGCAGCTGCCTGAGCAGCATACTGATGCCGCCGAGAGACCGGACGACTCTGACGACACACTGATCTTGCTCTTCATGTGCTGCCATCCCGCTGTGTCGCCGTCGTCGCAGATTGCGCTGACCCTGCGGGCAGTCGGCGGCCTCACGACAGCCGAGGTCGCTCGTGCATTCCTGGTGTCCGAGGCCACCATGATCCGGCGAATCACCCGCGCCAAGCAGCAGATCAAGGACAGTGGGGTCCCATTTCGGCTGCCTGCTCG
>JBKOZG010000429.1:0-5201 GCA_046725775.1 Actinomycetota bacterium
TCTCCACCCAGACCGGTCAGCACACCAATGGGGTGTTCGGGTTCACCTCGATGTTGATCAATGTGCTGCGAGATGAGAAACCGAGCCATCTCGGCGTTGCCTTCGACGTCTCGCGCCATACGTTCCGCTCTGAGATCTACAGCGAGTACAAGGCGAACCGCACCACGACTCCTGATGAGTTCAGAGGTCAGCTCGATCTGGTCAAGGAGGTGCTCAAGGCCCTCAACGTTCCCTACGTGGAAAAGGAGGGCTTTGAGGCCGACGATGTGATCGGCACACTCGCAACACAGGCTGAGGCGGCTGGCTTCGAGGTGTTGATCTGCACTGGGGATCGCGATGCGTTCCAGCTGGTCAGCGACAACGTGACGGTGCTCTATCCACGTAAGGGCGTCTCCGATCTGGCCCGGATGACGCCTAAAGCCGTGGAGGAGAGGTACTTTGCGACGCCTGCTCGGTATCCAGATCTGGCGGCGCTGGTAGGGGAGTCCAGCGACAATCTGCCGGGCGTCCCGGGCGTCGGACCGAAGACCGCTGCCAAGTGGTTGGAGATGTACGGCGGGTTGGAGGATCTTGCCGCGCATGCCAGCGAGCTCAAGGGCAAGGCGGCCGAGGCGTTCCAGGAGCGCATCAACGAGGTGCTGCGCAACCGGCAGGTCAACAGATTGGTATGCGATCTCGACCTCCCGCTTAGCCTCGACGACCTCATACGACGCCCCTGGGATCGTGAGGCGACTCACCAGCTCTTCGATGGCCTGGAGTTTCGGGTGCTGCGCGATCGGCTGCTCGAGGCGCTGCCCAACGAAGAGGAGGTAGTGCCAGAAGGTGGCTTCGACCTCGATGCGGCCCGACTGGAGCCTGGAGAGCTTGGAAGCTGGCTTGCCGAGCATGCAGCGGGTGAGCGCACCGGCGTCGACATCATCGGTCACTGGGGCTCTGGGACCGGCGATGTCACAGCCCTCTCGCTGGCAGCTGCCGACGGTGCCGCAGCGTACGTTGTGGTGTCTGACCTCGGCCCGTCTGATGAGAACGCGCTGGCGAACTGGCTGGCCGATGAAGATCGGCACAAGGCAATGCATGACGCCAAAGGGCCGCTGTTAGCTCTCTGGGCGCGCGGTTGGGAGCTCGCCGGGCTCACCTCAGATACTCAGCTCGCCGCTTACCTCACGCGTCCTGATCAACGCACCTTCGACCTCGCTGATCTGACTATTCGCTATCTGAAGCGAGAGCTCCGAGTCGAGGGCGCACCCGAACTCGATGACCCGAACCAGCTGGCGCTCGATTTCGGCGATGATGACTCGGGCGCGAGGCTGGCTGCTCAGGCATCGATGGTCCGTGCCCGAGCAGCTATCGATCTGGCCGACGCGCTGGACACCGAGATCGAGCAGCGTAATGGCACCAGCCTGCTGTATGGGGTGGAGCTTCCGCTGCTTCGCACGTTGGCCCGCATGGAGAAGACTGGCGTGGCTGTGGACGTCGACCACCTTGAGGCGCTGGAGGCCGGGTTCGGAGCCACGGTCAATCGGGCCGCCAGCGACGCCTACCAGGTGCTTGGCAAGCAGATCAACCTCGGATCACCCAAGCAGCTCCAGGTGGTGCTGTTCGACGAGCTGGGAATGCCGAAGACCCGGCGCACCCGCACCGGCTACACCACTGACGCGGAGGCGCTGCAGCAGCTCTATATCAAGACCGAGCACCCCTTCCTGGCGCATCTGCTGGTGCATCGGGACGCGATCCGGCTCAAGCAGACCGTCGAGGGTCTGCTCAAGGCGGTGGCCGACGACGGCCGGATCCATACCACGTATGCGCAGACAATCGCCTCCACGGGGCGCCTCTCCAGCACCGATCCGAACCTGCAGAACATCCCGATCCGCACCGAGGAAGGCCGCCGGATCCGGCAAGCGTTCATCGTTGGCGAGGGTTACGACGCCCTGATGTCGGCGGACTACTCGCAGATCGAGATGCGCATCATGGCCCATGCCAGCGAGGACGAGAGCCTGATCGAGGCATTCAAGTCAGGCATGGACTTCCATACGGTCACCGCATCGCGTGTTTTCGGCGTTGAGCCCGGACAGGTCACGCCTGCTGAGCGGGCCAAGATCAAGGCGATGAACTACGGCCTGGCGTACGGACTCAGCGCGTACGGACTCAGCCAGCAGCTCAACATCGAGGTGTCGGAAGCAAAGGCGCTGATGGATGAGTACTTCGAACGGTTCGGCGACGTGCGCACGTATCTGCACTCCTTGGTGGCCGACGCGCGGCGCACGGAGTACACCGAGACCATCCTCGGTCGCCGTCGGTACCTGCCGGACTTGATGAGCGACAATCGCCAACGCCGTGAGATGGCCGAGCGGATGGCATTGAATGCACCCATCCAAGGATCGGCTGCGGACATCATCAAAGTGGCCATGCTGGATGTGGAAAAGGCGCTCGATGACGCCGGTATGTGGAGTCGGATGTTGCTCCAGGTTCATGACGAACTGGTCTTCGAGGTGGGACCGGGGGAGCAAGAGGCACTGGAGGAACTCGTACGCACCAAGATGGGCCAGGCCGTCACCCTCAACGTCCCACTGGATGTGTCGGTGGGTGTGGGCCGGTCCTGGCACGACGCCGCACACTGACCGCAACGGCGCACGTGTTTGACCCTGTTTGGGGCGCGGCGCTAACCTGAACCGTCGCTGTGGCCTGCGCGACTTCGGACGGAGTAGGTCACGCTCGTACGGGTCGGATTGTCGTCAGCTGCTGGTTGAACCTCTTCGTGTGTACGGATCGGGTCACAGCCACGCCGACAACATCATCAACCATTCCCGGAGCCCTACTACATGACGTCCTCCCTTGAGGCACCACCACAGGTCGCCGTCGACGACCTAGGTTCGCCCGAAGCCTTTCTTGAGGCAATCGACAAGACCATCAAGTACTTCAATGACGGCGACATCGTCACCGGCACCGTAGTCAAGGTGGACCGCGACGAGGTTCTTCTTGATATCGGCTACAAGACCGAAGGGGTCATCCCCTCCAAAGAGCTCTCGATCAAGCATGACGTTGATCCGTTCGAGGTCGTCAGCGTCGGCGACGAAGTTGAGGCCCTTGTCCAACAGAAAGAGGACAAGGAAGGCCGCCTGATCCTCTCCAAGAAGCGCGCCCAATACGAGCGCGCCTGGGGCACGATCGAGAAGATCAAAGAAGAGGACGGCGTTGTAACCGGTCAGGTCATCGAGGTCGTCAAGGGCGGATTGATCATCGATATCGGTTTGCGTGGCTTCCTGCCCGCATCGCTGGTGGAGATGCGGCGAGTCCGTGATCTGCAGCCTTATGTCGGCATGGAGCTCGAGGCCAAGATCATCGAGCTGGACAAGAACCGTAACAATGTGGTGCTCTCGCGTCGCGCGTGGTTGGAGCAGACACAGTCCGAGGTTCGCCAGAATTTTCTTACTCAGTTGCAAAAAGGCCAGATACGCCGTGGCGTCGTGTCGTCCATCGTCAACTTCGGTGCTTTTGTTGATCTTGGCGGTGTGGACGGGCTGGTGCACGTCTCAGAGCTGTCCTGGAAGCACATCGACCACCCCTCCGAGGTGGTCGAGGTGGGTCAGGAAGTCACCGTCGAGGTGCTCGACGTTGACATGGATCGCGAGCGTGTTTCGCTGTCTCTCAAGGCGACTCAGGAAGACCCGTGGCAGGCCTTTGCTCGCACGCATCAGATCGGTCAGATTGTTCCGGGGAAGGTCACCAAGCTCGTTCCATTCGGCGCCTTCGTTCGCGTCGAGGAGGGCATCGAGGGTCTGGTGCACGTTTCCGAGCTGGCCGAGCGGCATGTGGAGATCCCCGAGCAGGTGGTCCAGGTCAACGACGACGTCATGGTCAAGATCATCGATATCGACCTGGAGCGCCGGCGGATCTCGCTGTCGCTGAAGCAGGCGAACGAAGGCGTGGACGCTACGGCTGACGACTTTGACCCGACCCTTTACGGCATGGCTGCCTCCTACGATGATCAGGGCAACTATCTCTATCCGGAGGGCTTCGACCCGGAGACCGGTGAGTGGCTGGAAGGCTACGAAGAACAGCGCGCGGCCTGGGAGCGGCAGTATGCCGAGGCGCATGCCCGTTGGGAAGCGCATAAGAAGCAGGTCGAAGACGCGGAAGGCACCAGTACGCCCGCATCGTCGACTTATTCGTCCGATGCCGAGCCCACACCGGCTCCAGATGGACCGGAGGGTTCGCTTGCTTCCGACGAGGCTCTGCAGGCGCTTCGTCAGAAGCTAACCGGCAGCTGATCCCGAGTCCGACTCACCCATGGTGCGGGTAGCTCTCACCGGCGGCATCGCGTCAGGGAAGAGCATGGTGGCCGCCGTGCTTGCCGCCCGTGGTGCGATCATCATCGACGCCGACGTGTTGGCCCGGGAGGTAGTTGAGCCGGGCACTCCAGCGCTCGCTGCGATCATCGACCGTTTTGGTGAGCAGGTGGTTGCCGAGGGACGACTCGACCGGGCGCGTCTGGCCCAGATTGTCTTTGCCGATTCGCTCGCGCGCCGCGATCTCGAGCGGATTGTGCACCCCGCGGTTCGGGCCCGGGCAGCCGAGCTCGAACAGGCTGCCGGGGCGGCGGCGATCGTGGTCCATGTCATCCCCTTGCTCGTCGAGACCGGCCAGCAGGGGGACTTCGATCTTGTGGTGACAGTCGATGTTGATCATGAGACTCAGATCCAGCGGCTGGCGGCACGAAACGGGTTCACCCGAGCTGAGGCCGAGTCCAGGATTGCCGCTCAGGCCAGTCGCGAAGATCGTAGGATCGCGGCTGATTTCGTCGTGGACAACACCGGAAGTGTGACCCGGCTGAGGGAACAGATCGATGCGCTCTGGGCAGAACTCAACTCGGCAGTCGCCCGACAATGACATACTCGCAGTGCTCGAGGTCACCGACACCAGGTCCTTGAGCCAAAGGCTTATCGATGCCAGATCTGCTCATCAGCTGGCAGGTTCAAGGAGGTCAACGTTGGAATGCCCACGGTGTCGGGCTGAGCTCCCCGAAATCGCGCACTTCTGCCATGTTTGTGGGCAAGATCAGCGCTCGCCGGATCTCGCTCGACGGAGGACCTTTGCGGCCAGGCCCGACGAGCCAGTCGCCTCGTTCGCACTGATCTCCTCGATCATGCCGCGGAGTGCTGGCCGGCGTCCCCAGACGTATCGGATCGCGTTCGCAATCGCCC
>JBKOZG010000215.1:0-9063 GCA_046725775.1 Actinomycetota bacterium
TCGTCGGCAGCGTCAGGATGTGTATAAGAGACAGCGTCCTCAACCGGCACGGCGAGGTCGATTAACGTCTTGGCCGTGCCGAGCAGCGCGCGGGTCCGTTGGGCCCGGCAAGAGTCGAGCGGCAAGCCCGATCCTCTCGGCAGCCCTGCTCGCCTCGGTGCGGCTATGTCAGGCGAGGCTGTCAAACTCACAGACGTGTCGGAAGAGATTTCAGAGCTCATCAGCGAGGTCGGTGAGCGTTACGGGATGGGTTCGCCGATCACGGCCCGCCGGCTCACCGGCGGGTATGCCAACGACGTCTTCCGGCTCGGCGCCGACGGCCCGCCCACGGTTTTGCACCTCAAGCACTCACCGGTCGATGCCGACAGCTTGGATTGGGAGCACCGGCTGCTGGCACAGCTGCACAGCCACCTGCCGGAGGCGCTTGCACCGGTGGCGGCTCTCGACGGCTCAACCTGGTTCTGGTTTCACGACCGCCCCGTTTGGCTGACCCCCTGGGCGCCGGGTCACTGTGCCGGTCCGGACGACCGGCTCGCTGTCGCCACGGTGGTGGGCCGTTTGCACGCGTCTCCGGTTGAGCCGTCCACCCGACCAAACCATGCCCGGCTGCTAGAGCAGCCGCTGCCGCCGCTGCGTCGAATCCCCGCGTCCCTCGCACCGTGGCGCACCGTCATCGCGCAGGCCCGCACCGACCTGAACGGGTTGGTCACCTGGCTCGAGCGCGAGCGACGACCAGTCACTGGCCTCACCCACAACGACATCTTCGAAGGCAACGTCGTGGTTCATCGGGGCCGGGTGAGCGCGGTACTCGACTGGGAGGAAGCCGACATCGACTGGCAGGTGTGGGATCTGGCCAGCAGCCTGTGGCCGTTCTGCGCCGATGGAGATCGGCTCCATCAGCGGGCCGTGACGGAGTTCTTGACCGCCTACCGGGCGGCTGGCGGAACGGTGCCATCGGACGAAGATGACCTGATCGTCCCGCTGATCCGGGCCCGGCGAATCCTCGAAGTGCTGCGCGCACCGACTGACCGGCACCCACGGTGGGACCTCCAGCAAGCGAACCTGCGCGTCTATGCCGCCCTCAGCGGTCCGCATGGCGGTGAGCTGGCGGACCCGCGGGCGTAGGAGCCCTGAGGTCTGGCCTGCGCGAGGACCACATCGGTCGGTAGGCCGTAGGCCCACACCGGGCTGGCTCGAAGCCATGAGGTCGAGATCGTGAGCGAGCCAAGCACTCCGCATATCGACGTGCCAGGTGGGTACACGAGGCCTTGGGGACTCACTCAACCAGCGGGAAGGACAGACATGGCCAGTGCACGCGACATCATGACCGGCGACGCCGAATGCGTCTCCGTCAACGACACGCTCACCGACGCCGCTCGCAAACTCCGGGATCTCCAGGTCGGAGCGATGCCGATCTGCGGCGACGACAACCGACTTAAGGGGATGCTCACCGACCGGGACATTGTGGTGAAGTGCATCGCCGCGGGAGGCGACCCAGCCACAACGAAGGTGGCGGAGTTGGCCGAGGGTAAACCGGTCACCATCGGTGCAGACGACTCGGTGGAAGAGGCGCTGCGGACCATGAAGGAACATGGCGTACGTCGCCTCCCGGTCATCGATGGGCACGAACTGATCGGCATTGTCAGCCAGGCCGACGTCGCCCGGAACCTTCCCGAGGACAAGATCGGCGACCTGGTAGAAGCGATCTCGTCGGCACCACCGAACAGCTGACCGCCCCGCAACGGCTGCCGTGATGAAGACCCGGAAATAGAGCATCAAGAGGCCCGAAACACAGCCGGAAAATCCCGTTGATCGCACCTTGAGCGCCGATCAACGAGACGACGTAACGACAGTCGCCCATGTCCGCAAAGCGGTCCGCTTACGGCCATCGGAGGGGAAGGCGCCCTTTGTTTCCTCGCCCAAATGTGACTCCGGCGGTGACCTCCCGGGGAAGTCGGACAAGACCTCTGCAACGTCGTCGTGCGCTATGGACTAGTGCGAATTCGATCTCTCGGTGCATTCATCGGGCGCGCGATCAGTTCCTTCGCCGCAACCTCGAACGGAGTCGATGTTCCCCGGGCGAGTGCCGCCGAGCGCTCCTCTGGACCGAGCGCGTCGCGGAGATCATCGAGGGCCCGAGCCGCGCTGTCCTTGATGGGCGTATTGTCCGTGAGCGGCTGCTGGGTGCTGATCGGCTGTGCGAGGACGGTCGCAAACATCTCAACCGCTTTCACGGGACGCCCCATGACGACCCGGACCTTGGCGATCAAGGAGGGCAGCGCTTTTTGACCCACGCCCAGGTCGAGGCCCTCGCTGAGGCGTGCGCCCGCCCAACTGACGTGAGCAAGCATCGCCGGCTCGATGAACGCGAGACCAGACCTACCGGCTCGTCGTCCTGTTCCTCGCCTACACCGGCGTCCGATTCGGCGAGCTGGCCGCACTCAGAGTGAGCCGCCTCGACCTCACCTGGCGACGCGCGACCATCGCCGAGTCCGTCACCGTCGTGCAGGGCCAGGGGCTTGCCTGGGGCACGCCCAAGTCCCACGAGCACAGGCAGGTTCCGATCCCACGCTTCCTCGTCGCGAGCTGCGAGACACATCGCCGGCGAGGAGCGCGACGAGCTCGTGTTCAACGGCGTACGGGAGGTGGGCCACTACGGGCGTCGATCTTCCCCGCCGGCTTCCACGTGGCGGCCACGGCAAATCGGCATCCCTGAGCTGCACCCGCACGAGCTGCGCCACACCGCCGCCAGCCTCGCCATCGCCTGCGGCGCGGACGTCAAAGTCGTGCAGTAGATGCTCGGCCATTCGAGCGCTGCGATGACGATGGACGTCTACGGACACCTGTTCAGCGACTGCCTCGACGAGGTCGCCGACGCGCTCGACAACGCCCGATCCGAGGCCGCCAAATCCGCCGCTGCTGTCGCGAATGCTCAAAAATCCTGTTGCCAAAGTGTTGCCAAACGCCGATGTGGTCGACTGGCCGCCTAAAAGGCGAAAGGTAAAACCGCAGGTCAGGCGCCAAATTCGGATGGCGCCCCCCGGTGAGATTCGAACTCGCGCTCCCGCCTCCGGAGGGCCATTCTGCGGCTAACGGCTGGCGTTGGTAACCGTTGAATATGCCAGCTGACTAGGTCTTTCACTCGCTTCAACCGTTGGCAGGCGTTGGACGTCTGCGGACGTTTTGTGTACCCACCGTGTACCAATCATGATCTTGGAACGACACCAAGATCAACTAATCCACCACATGTAGTGGCAGACTCGCGGCATGGAAGTGATCCTAAATGACGACCAATTGACCATGATCATCTTCGCAATCCGCGAGGTTGCGACCGAGTTAGCCGCACTCCGCGGGGCAGTCGAGAACCTGACCGAACAGGCCGCTACGGTGGCCGAACGGCGCACCTAGGGCAATGGCGGAGCGAGTCGCGTGACGACGCAACCTCAGTCCCACGGGCACGGTCCGACCAGCCCCTTGCCAAACACCACATTGGCGTGACGCACGCCCACAGTGGAGATGTGGGATTAGCCCCGACTTCTGGCCATCCTGATGCGCTGGTGGGTCCGACATTCGCTGCAAACACATCCCTGCACCTACGCGGCGTTCGTGCCGTGTTGGAGGTCGTCTCGGCGGGTTGCCGTCAGAGCAGCCTCCAACCTCTCGGATCATTCCGGGTCGGTTTTGGTCAGCCCCCACACCTGGTTGGATGTCAGGTCAAGGTCGCGGAGCACCCTGCGGAACGGCTGGCCGCCGTAGATCGCGTCCAGGAGCTGCTGCCGTATCTCGGCGGGAGCCGCTACTGGGCCCGGGTCCGTCGGCGCTCTCTGATCGTCGGCGTGCGCCCGGGAACAGAGCGCACAGCGGCACTCGGAGTGCCACCCCGCGTTTCGTGCCGTGCGCCGTCTGCCTCACCCGGGTGAGGGTAGCTGGGCGCCTCAGCCGCGCGGGCCCACAGGGCATCCAGACATTAAGCCGCCTCCCCCTGGTCGGCCCGCCACTAAGACCCCGAGGGGGATCGTGGACATCACCGCCAGTATGGTGCGCGTCATGGCCCACGCGCATGCTGGTCTCGTAGCGCTCTGCAAGAAAGGAGGGTGAGACCGTGACCGACGGAGAAGAAAGGGAGCTGGTCATCGCTGTGCCGCTCACGCTGGCTCGGATGTTGGCCGGTGACTGGGAGGAGAGGCAGACCCGCGACGAACTGGTAAGTGGAGTCATCGCCTATCTGTGGAACCGGGGGGATGAGATCGAGCAGAACGCTATCGAGTATAAAGATTCGTCGCTATTGAAGTCCTGGGAGCGCACTCGACTATGACGGTTCGTCGCAACCACTGAACCCAACCAGGCTAACGTCTCTTCGCTGAGGATGGCTCCCACAGAACTTTCTCGATGTCAAGAGATCCCGTGGAATAATTGAACCGGCGGAAGCTCACTCTTCCGAACTGGCCCCGAGCGAGACGCTGAAAAATGCTCCCGCCGGGGCCAAACGCATCACCCGGCGTCTTCGCCCGGTTGCAGCAATCGAACGGCCGATCTCGAAGTTGGACCAATTTTGGTCCGGAGCGCTCCCCTTCAGAAGTCCGCTTCAGCGTTTCCCCTAGTCAGCAATGGGTCGCCGCTGCGCGGGCGGATCGGGATGACCAGAAGATTGGGCGTTCGGGTGCGGTCTGGCTGATCACGGGTCCGCCTGGGCGGAGAATCTGACGCGCCATCCGGCCATGCTCGGGCCGGAGCACTGTTGCAGACTGAAGTGTGCTAACAGTCAGCGGCCCGCCACTAAGACGCTAACCGATCTAAAGCCCCGCCGGTCGGGGCCATATCTTTGCCCGAGGGGGCATATCGGGGTGATGGCCGGCGGGGTCGACCGCCGACGATACTCACGGTGAAGCCTCCAGGAGACTCAAACCAAGCACAATTAACCCGGGCGTAACAGGAGGTTCCGTCGGCCAGCAGATCGAGCATGTCCTCCCGTAGGTACGGGTCGGCCAGCAGCCCACCCTCAGCCTGGGCCAAGGTGCGGACGAGCACCCCTTTCGAGCAGGGTCGTCATTGCGCAGAATGACAGCGCGATCCTGGACGGGGGCCGTATGCCCTCAACGCCGAGGCCCCGTACAAGTGCCGCACCACGACGTGTGAGCTGGAGACCACCGGACTCGTGCGGCCGGACCCAATACACGGCCTGCATATAGCGGGCCACCGCCTCGCCCTCGAGATTCCTGAAGGCCTTCGCGAAGCCGCGCAGGTTGCTAAGGGAACGCCGATCGGGTTCCTACTTGATCGTGTATTGATCAATTTCCTGTGAGCTTGGGTAGTATCCGCCGTCGTTGGCCAGCCGGATATATAGCAACGCTCTTTGAGGATGAGGGGCGAGGGGCTCCACTGCCATGGCGCCCGACCCTAGCCGAAAGCCTTAGCCCACGCCGCCCAGGGCCTCTCTGCATGCCACCACGAGTTGAGTCCGTTGAGATCCAGGCCATGAAATGAGACCGGATTTGGGGCTCTTGCGGCCTCTATGCGCGTCGGCGCTAGCTGATGTGTACCCCGAGCAGCCATCCGCTGAGATCCGGGCCCTGAGATGACGACCGACTTGATCATCTCCGCTGTGGAGCGCATCGAAATGAGCTTTGACTCACCTGAGTTCCGACGAATCAGTACGGTCGAGCGTGAGAGAACAGCATTGGCCGTGGTTGGTGACGGCGGGTCTGATGCTGGCCGCGGCCGCTGCTACCGGACGGTCGACTCACCTGTACTGGCTGCCGTGCCGGGGAAGCATGCTGAGAGGCATCATCCAAGGCTACGGGCACGGCAAATTCTCCGACGAGTGTTCGGGGCAAATGGACGCGGATAACGCCTCGGTGATGCCGTGGACGTCCGATCTGAACCTCGTCGCGATGGCGCTGCTCGGGGTGGCCTGGCTCACGCGTTTCGTTCACGTGTTCATTGAGCACATGATCATGATTGGATTCCGATTCAGCATGTGGAACCCCCCCTCCCGGCTTTGGATACCTCATATGCGCGACTATCAACATCTCCGCCATCTTGACCGTGATCATGACCCTACGCACGCCACAGGTGAGTGCCGACGATGAGCCGGGTCAGGACAAGCATTCAGGGTCGCTCATCCTCGCCTGAGCGACCGCAGTATCGCTCTGTTAGCGTTCACGAGCTGGCTGGGTCCGGGCGCTCTGAAGTGATGCCGGATTTAGGCCTCCTGCGGCCTCTGTGCGGCCTGGCACCGTTCCAACCCTTCGAGCCCTCGCGGATCTCCAGGGCGTTTGCCCTAGTCAGCGCCATGTTTCCACTGGCGCCCCCGTCGAGATTCGAACTCGCGCTCCCGCCTCCGGAGGGCGGAACAGACCCATACGGCAACTGTTGACAACCGTTGAAAAGTGCCGCTGGCTAGGTGTGTTATCGATCGAGCCAACAGTTCTCAACAACCCTCAACAGGAACCAACCGGGCACCAAATAGGCACCAGGAGGTGATCAAGGAAGCATCCAAGCAAGATCAACTAGAAGTAAGCGGCCCGACAGGCGTCGGAAGCGCCGGCCGGGCCAGGAATCCCGCTTAGCAGCGGGAGCAGCCGGCCGCCGATCAGATCACCACCGACGCGCCGACCGCAACAGCGCTTCCTGTTAGGGATCCATAATTCCACGTCTCCGACGCTCTGCGTCGAGCGCGAAGAACTCGGTTCCCTTCCGAATTTCTCTGCCACGTCGAAGTAGGAAGTCGTTGCGGGCATGAAAAACCATGCCGCCGGAGAGGTGAAGCGTGCAGGCATTGACGTGAGCGACACTTTGATCCGTGGCGGTACAGCGTGCTTCTCGGGCACCGGGATAACCGATGAGTGCGACTCTTCTGCTTACCGGAAACGTCACCTCAATCTCAGGGTCACCGATGTTCCCCGTCCCGATGCGCCCGGACATGATTGCTTCAAGGTCGCCCCAAGCGAGCGGGCTCGCCGAAGTGATGAATCCGCCGTTCGTCGTCGGATCGGTGACGTGAGTCTCCCAGCGGTGCTTCCGCAGCATTTTTCTGAACTCATCGATCAACTCGAAGAAGTGGACAAAAATGGCTCCGGTAGGCGGGCGCGGATACCACTCAGTATTGAGAAGACGCTTGATTGCTTCGTCATAGCTGGGTGCTTGATCCGGCGTAGCCCCATTGCGTAGCTCTGACTGCCTGATGTCTTCCCACACCTCGCGCGAGATCTGGCCCGTACGCAGTTTGGTCGCAATCACAGCGGCAGCTCCTCTAACAAGATTCGTTCGGGCTGTGGTGCTGCGCACATGCAGGGCGGCTGCGAACTCCAAGGTCTCAGCGACAGCCTTTCGATGGGGGCTACCTCTCCGCGTCCGACTTGTCGAACCGATGGGCCAAGAGCGGTCTCCCGACGAGACAGCTCTTTCTTCACCAAATTGGGATCGAAGCCAGGCTCCTCAAACCGGAAGTAGTCAGTCTGCCTGTGCGCCTTGCGGGGGGGTGGACTTGTAACGCCTTCCGGTCGAGTAGTCGAAGACATGCAGTCGCCCTGTGGCCGAGTCGTTCGGGGTAAATCCGGCGAAATAGAAGGCGGGAAGAACATGGTGCTTTCGCGGCTCACTGTTCGCCATGTCGTCCTGAGCGGTCCGGTCTATGCGTCAACGGCGGTCAAGCGTCCGCCACTCGGAGATCGTTTCACACGAAGCGGTCACCCAAAACCGATTTCCTGTCGTCGATCGACAGCCCAATTTGCCAATCGCCAGATCGATCTGCGCTGCTACGACGCCTCCGAGCAGCGGCTCGGCAGCCATGCGGTCCTGGTCGGCGTAGTTGCCCTACTGGTCGCCAGCATCATCGCAGCCGCCGTCTGGTGGCTACTGTGATGCGGCGGGAGATGACCAACCAACCCAACCGAAAGGAAAACATCACCATGACCCAGCATCTGACGCCGCGCGACGTCGTGGCGGTGCGATCGGTGCAGCCGCCGAACCCGCCTCTCATAACCAGAAGAATGGAACGTGACCCTTCGCGCTGGCGTCGCCGTGGGCTTTACCTGCCCGGACTGCCAGACCCTGGATGAGAACGCGGAAGCGGTCGTTAATGAATCGACCGTGACGTACAGCCACGACGCCGATGGCCGAGTCCGAGGCCATCCGAAGTCGTCAGGGTTCCACCGATGAAGTGGGTCGACCCGCTCTATCTGGCGAATTTCGCCAGATGACTCTAGACGCGCATGAAGGGGCGCCCCCGGAAAGGGAACGGGGGCGCCCCTGTTGTTCGGTGCTGGGCGAAGGGAACTCCGCAGTTCCCGCCACCCCAAGGAGAAACAACCAACCAAAGCGGGCCTGCGCGGACGCCCAGCACCGAAGCTATTTAGTGTGGCGGTTTCCCGCCCCGCAGTTTGATTTGCGCATCAACCTGTTGCACACGATCGTCTAGGCCGCGGGCAACGTAGCCGGCGCGCTCCACAGCAACGCCGCCAATTCAGCGTCCCGCTTCTCATCGGGTGTCGCCGGTGTATCCGGTTCGCCCGGACGCCCCGCCGCCATTACAGCGCCACTGGAATCATGCCGGTACCCGAAACCACGGAAACAGCTTTCGGCTGGCGGCCAGCAGCAAAAAGCGCTATAGCTGTAGATCACGAACAAAATCTGCAGCGTAGCCGCCAGCGTTTCCTCAGCCTGATAAAGATCGGCTGATTCGGATCCTCCCAAAGGAACACGTCGCGCGCATCCATGGCGATAATCCTGGTTTCATTCGTGCCGACCCCAAGGTTGGATGGACGCCGCCGGACTGCACAAGTTTGCAGCCGAGCAGATTGCCGCCATCCTGATATTGAGTTCCGCCGGACGCGAGAATGTTGGTCGGCGCATTCGACCCACCAACATCAAACAAAGGCCGCCCGGTCATATCCAATGCCGCTAAATGCCAACCCCAAAGCAAAGGGTTCATGATGATATGGGTGGCGCCGGTGAACCTTTGAGCCGCGACCTGGCGGACCGCATCAACCTGTTTTGGCCAAAGCTCCGGACCGTCGGCGATGCGTCGGTGTAGGTCCTGTCTCTTATACACATCTCCGAGCC
>JBKOZG010000257.1:0-8520 GCA_046725775.1 Actinomycetota bacterium
GCTCCCACCCTCCCCGGCACCTCCCGGATCAGGCTGCCCCAGCTTCACCCTCCCTGCTGCGACAGGTCCGGCGGCGAAGGCCTCTCACCTCCACTCAAATCATCAGCGCCTCGTGGCGCACGCGGGTTGAGGTACAACCCGACGACGTCGGTGACCTTGGCGACCAGTTCGGGTCGGTGGAGAACTTGAACGTCTCAGCCCGCCAGGGCTGCACTCGGTGATGCCGCCAGGTCCGCAGCACCGTCGAGGTGTCGACATTCAGATGATCGGCGAGCAGCCGGGACGATGCACCAACGATGAGTGAACTTCGGAGCCACACCGAAGGCCATGCCCGGCTAGACCCGCGAATAGCAGCCTTACAGCGGTCCGGCCTGACCGCTGTCACCACGCGAGACAGCCGCGTCATCGACATCGGGCGTATCCACGTCAGCGCCCTCGTTGACCGATCCGCGCCACGCACCGGTCGCAGAGCGTTCGGACTCAATGAACGACTTGAACCGCTCAAGATCGCCCTCAGCCCGGTTCTCAACGATGTTGAGCTTGTCCCCTAAATTCTCCATCAGACCTTCAGGCTCGTACTCCAGTGCGAGATTAACCCGGGTTTGCTCACCGCCGACGTCTTCGAATGTGACGGCGCCAGCATTCGTGGCCCCTTCAGTGGCTGCCCACGCGATCTTTTGGTCAGGCACCTGTTCCAAGATCTTCGCTTGCCACTGACGGCGTACGCCGGCAATCTCGGCAGCCCAGTCCAGACGGTCATCACTGAGATGCGTGACGCTCTCGACGCCCTCCATGAACTGCGGAAAATCCTCAAACTGCGTCCACTGGTTGTATGCGGTACTTACTGGGACATTTACCAGCACAGATTTCTCGACCTTTGTAGTCATGACATCCTCCTCGGTGCATTACTGTCGGCGCGCGGCCATGCGTCTAGGCCGCCCCTAGTATCTGGTCTGATCGTGTACCCGGGACAGAATGCACCAAACCAGCTCAAGCTCGAGCCGCTCGATGAGAGGTGAGCTGCGTCGCTCACTCGTTATGCGGCTCCGTCCTGCTGCGGCAAGGCGCCGCGGCGAAGAGAGCTCCCGCGGGACACTCGGTGCTCAGTTCAAGGCCAGCGCTCAACCATCGTTCCTGAGTTAGCGCCCCACATACGGGTAGTAAAGCTGGCGAGACGCTCGGTGGGTTCGCCGACGAGCAGAAGATCGCTTAGGAGATGCCGATGGGAATCGACGAGAAGGCCGATAACAAGGCCGAGGAACTCAAGGGCAAGGGCAAGAAGACGATCGGTGATGCCATCGATGACAAGGATCTGCAAGCCAAGGGCCGAGCCCAGGAGGCGAAAGGCAGTCTGAAGCAGGCCGGCGAGAAGGTGAAGGACGCGTTCAAGGGCTGATTGAACCGTCGTTGAAGTTGGTCAGGAATGACCCACTCAACGCCGTCTTGCGTTGTTCGAATCCCGTCGGGCGTGCCCGGACCGGACCGCCGAGCATCCTCCCAGATATCCCAGCTCTTCAATCAGCTGATGACCGCTGCTGGTTTCCGATCACGATCGCGCCGTGGGTCAGTGCTTTGGCGTCAGGTCCTTGATCACAGCCACGCATTCGAGCGCACGGTTGCCCTTTCCGACGCCTTCGTCTGGACGCCCGGCTCTAGATGGACCGTACGAGGGAGTACCGGATCTTCTTCGCCGATCGCTCACCCGATGGCTCGAGAACACCATCACGCCAGACACATTGGCGCCGGACCTGGACGAAGCGGGCCTCGATCGCCTGGCCGCCCTTCTTCGTATCGACCTTCGTGGTACTGACGGCTACGGGATGCTCAGCGGCATCCTTGCCTGGGCTGGCGACGACGACGAACGTTTGTTGATGTCATCCACTACACCTGAACTCACAGCACGCGAGGCGTGAGTGCACAACGGCCTCGCTGCTCCATTGAGCTGCGTGACTCGAGCCCCAATTGCCCAACCGAGGCGCGGAATGCCATGCTGATGCTCACGACGCCCCCCGTACCGGGACCGGGCATTTCTGGCTGACTGCATTTAAGATCAAGATGCTCGAATTTCGGGGTTGTCGCCCACGGCTGGATAAGCCCGTGCGAATCGGGCATGATCGCTGTTAGCGGGCCCGGTAAATGACCCAACAAAGAGGTAGGGGCATGTTTAACAAGGAACTGCGGCAGACCAGAAAGTCTCTGAAGGGGATCCGGAAGCAGCTGCGCAACCGGGCAAGAGAATTGGCCAAGGCCGCCAAGGGTGGCTCCCGTACATCCAGGCAGGCCAAGAAGGCCAACAAGGAAGTCCAAAAGGTTTTGAGGAAGCTAAAGTAGCATCACACTACTTCCCCAGGCTGACGACTACGGCGCGGCCCGCCCACCATCTCCCATTGATTTGAAACTTCATGAGACGCTGGTCCACCTTGAAGCTAGCTATGCCGTCCCCTTGAAATAGCCACGCCGGCGCTGAAACAAGCACAGCTGGCGGGAGCCATACCGCCGCACATCGAAACAGCGTCCGCGACTAACCGGCTCTGTCAGCGCATCTCTCGGAAGAAGACGCGAAGGTCCTCGACCAGCAGGGCTGGCTCTTCCATAGCAGGAAAATGCCCGCCCTCTGTATGCTCGCTCCAGTAAGCCATCTGCAGCCCCGGATCCATAAAGCGCCGCATGATGGGTTCGGTGTTGAACACCACCCAGGCGCTCGGTACGCCAGATGGCGCAATCCAGTCGAGATCGGAGTGCTCGGCCTCGGAAAGGAAGCGGGCCGCGCTTGCGCCGCTACGGGTAAACCAATAGAGGCTGACGTTGGTCAGCAGCTGGTCACGATCCACGGCCTCGTCTGGAGTCTTCGACGCTGGGTTGGTCCAGGTCTGGAACTTCTCGACAATCCAGGCGAGCTGCCCAACCGCGGAGTCAGTTAGGGCTGCGGCGATCGTTTCGGGCCGATGACCCTGCAAGTCGAGGTAGCCCCGCTCGGCGCGCCAGGCCGTACGTTCCTGCTCGACCCGTGCTCGCTCCTCCTCGGTGAGATGGTCTGGAATCGGGAACTGCTCCCCCGCCAGGCCCAGCGAACCCGGATCGGTCACCACGAGGGTGCCAACCACATGCGCACCGTCGGTGGCACCAAGCCGACCACTGACGCCGGCGCCAATGTCCCCACCATGGGTGCCATATCGCGAGTAGCCCAGCCGTGCCATCAGGTCCGCGAATGCCGCTGTGGTCCGCCCGAGCTCCCACCCGGCTTGCCGCACCGGAGTGGAAAACCCGAAGCCCGGCAAAGACGGGATCACGAGGTCGAAGGCGTCCTCGGGACTGCCCCCGTGAGACCGGGGATCACTCAGCGGGCCGATCAGATCATAGAACTCGACCACCGACGATGGGTACCCATGGTTGATCAACAGCGGCAGCGCATCCGGTTCGGGCGAGCGGACGTGCAGGTAGTGGATGGGCTGCCCATCGATTTCGGCGATGAACTGTGGGATTTCGTTGAGTCGAGCCTCCTGAGCCCGCCAATTGAACCTGTGACGCCAGTAGTCCGTCAGCTCTCGGAGATAGGGCAGGGGTACGCCGCGCGCAAAGTCCATACGGGTCTCCGGCGCGGGCTCGGGCCAGCGGGCAGCGTCGAGGCGGCGATGGAGGTCATTCAGCTCGGAGTCGGTGATTTCGATCTGGAAGGGCCTGAGTGCGTTAGCTGTTGTCATGGCCACCACGCTAAAGCCAATCGCGGAAGAATTCGTTCCTCGATTGATGACAAACTTAGTGATTGTGTGGCCGACATCGACGCGCCTGCTTCAGTTGCTGGCAATGCTCCAAGCCCGTCGAGACTGGTCCGGGAAGGACTTGGCGTCCGGCCTCGAGGTGAGCACGAGGACGATTCGGACTGACATTGAGCGGCTGCGAGGACTCGGATATCCCGTCGATGCGACGCCCGGCGTGGGAGGTGGTTACCGCCTTGGCCAGGGGACGACTATGCCGCCGCTGTTGCTTGATGACGAAGAGGTGGTCGCAGTCGCAGTCGGGCTCCGTACTGCCACAGCCTCTGGCGTCACGGGCATCGAGGAGGCCGCACTCCGAGCGCTGGTCAAACTCGAGCAACTCATGCCATCACGGTTGCGCCATCGAATCGATGCTATGCGGACCGCGACCGTGAGCGTCCCTGGAACCGGGCCAACCGTGGATTCGGCCGTGCTGGGCGCGATCGCTGCTGCGATTCGAGCCAGCGAGCGACTGCCGTTCACTTATGTCGACTACCAAGGCAACCAGACCATACGGAAGGCGGAGCCAGAGCGGCTCGTGGTGTGGGGCAGCCGCTGGTATCTGCTTGCTTGGGACGTTGACCGGAATGATTGGCGCATATTCCGAGTGGACCGAATCACACCCAAAACGCCGAGTGGTCCCCGGTTCAAGCCGCGGACCTTGACCGACGATGAGGCAGCCAGTTATGTGCAGCGCTCCGCAGGCACTGCTACCTGGAGGTATCGGGCTCGAATTCGTATACATGCGCCAGCTGATCAGGCGCGAGCGCTGCTGCCGCTGGCGGTGTCGGTGTCGGCTGACGGACCAGATCACTGCATCATCGAGGTGGGCTCTGACACCCCGCACCAACTCGCCCTTTACATAGGGCTACTGGATGTGGACTTCGAAATTCTGGACCCACCAGACCTCGCCGAAGCCTTCATCCGCCTCGCCGAGCGGTACCAGCGAGCGGTCAAGGGCAAATAACAGTGGCCCTGGTTTTCGCGTCGCCAGTGAGCCCAAGAGCGTCCATTTGGGCATTTCGGCTTGCTTGAGATGCAAGACCAGGCCGTGCTCTTAGCGCAGGGTAATTGGGGGCATCCTCAGCGCTGCATCGGCCGGCAACCCAAGGGCAGTGGCCACGTCTCCAAGGCCGGGCCACGCGGCGGCCACCCATGTCCGCGGATCCTCACTGTTCTTCGGCCGACTGAGCCGCGCCAGCGGCGGAATGCGGATGGCACCCAACACAGGTGCATCCTCGGGCAGCTTCGCGCGTTCCCGAGCGATGCGAACTGCGTCACGAAGGCCGCCCAGCTCGTCAACCAGACCGGCCTCGAGCGCGTCTCGGCCGGTCCAGACGCGACCCCGCGCAACGGCTTCAATCTCCGCCACCGGGCGATTCCGTCCGGCTGCGACCTTGGCCACGAAGTCGTCGTAGACGGCGTCGATTATTGTCGCGAACCGAGCTCGCTCGTCCTCGCTGAACCCCTTCCGAGCTGAGAACATCAAGGCCCGCGCGCCCTGCTGGACGGTGTCTTTGCTGAGTCCGACGCGTTCCAGTAGGGCGTCCACCACCAGCTTGAAGCCGAAGACACCGATCGAGCCAGTCAGAGTTGCGGGCAACGCCACGATCACATCAGCTGGGCAGGCAATGTAATAGCCGCCCGACGCCGCAATATCGCCCATCGAGGCCACGACCGGCTTGCCGGAGTCGCGCAGCCGGAATACCTCGCGCCAGATCACTTCCGACGCCACCGCCGAGCCTCCCCCCGACTCGACGCGGAGCACCACGGCCCGGGCCCGATCATTTTCGTGAGCAGCACGGAGCTGTGCTGACACGGTGTCGCTGCCGGCCTGGCGACCCATCGGACTACGCCGGGTGCGCCCGGTCACGATCGCTCCCCGAACATCGACGACGGCAACGTGACCGCGGCGGTGAGGCGGTGGAGCGAGCTTGCGGCGCGGCCGCCATCGGTCGGCGAAAAGGAGCTCGGGTTTGCCGTCCGTACGAGCGCGCAGCTCCTCGTACACCTGATCGCGGTAACCGAGTCGATCCACCAGGCCCACGTCTCGTGCTTCAGCTGCAGTCCGGGGCCCGGTGTTGATCAGCTCGCGTACCCGATCATGGTCCAGCCCACGGGCATCGGCGATGGTTTGCACCGCATCGTTGAACACCGATTCAGCCAGCCGCTGCAGCGCCTCGCGGTGTGCCGGGGTGTATTCGGTACGCAGCACCAGGTCGGCCGCATTCTTGTACTCGTGGCGCTGTTCCACCTCTGGCTCAACGCCAAGCCGGTCGAGCGTGCCGCGGAGAAAGGTCGTCTCGATGCCGACGCCTAGCAGGCCGACGCCTCCGCCCGGCTGGAGCCACAGTTCACCGAAGGCAGTTGCTAAGACGTACGCGGCCATATCGCGCGCCGACCCTTCGCCAAAGCTCTCCGCCCAGGCCAGCGTCGGCTTCCCCCTCGCCGCGAATGCCTGCACGCCGAGCCGCAGTTCCTGCATCGTTCCCCACGGCCAGACACCGCCGACCTTGGCGATCAGCCCGACAACATGCCGGTCGTCCGCCGCCTCATGCAGGGCGCGCAGGGTCGGACGCAACAGCCGGCGACCGCGGGCCCGCAGTCGGGCAATCGGGTCGTCCGCCTCCGGCGCAACGAGAGGCTCGGCCAGATCGAGTTCGAGAAGCAGGTTTGGCCGTCGGCGGGGAAAGGCAACCATGCGGTCAACCGTAGGCCCTCGCCAGCCGTGAACTCCAACCGCGCCTGTCAGGACAGATCAAGCAGAGACTGGCTGCGGAGAAAGAACATCGGCAACATGTCGGGCCTCAGTATCATCGATTCCGGCGGCAAGGATCCGGATCGCAGCTCGCCCGCGGACGACTCGGGCTTGACAAAATCAATCTCTGGCTCGGTCGACCGAGTACGCCGAAGCCTGCAGATGGAACAACTCGGCGTACTGACCACCCAGGGCCATCAACTCATCATGGCTGCCCTGCTCAACGACCCGCCCATGATCAAGGACGTAGATCCGATCGGCGGTTCGTACTGTTGAGAACCGGTGGGAGACGATCAATGCGCTGCGGCCGCGCAGCAACTCGTGTAGCGAGGAGAACAACTCGTACTCAGCCCGGGCATCAAGGGCAGCGGTCGGCTCATCGATGATCACCAGCGGCGCATTGCGATAGAACGCGCGGGCAATCGCCACCTTCTGCCACTGGCCACCAGAGAGCTCGTGTCCGCCGGTGAAACGACGCGACAGCGGTGTCTCGTAGCCGGCCGGCAGCGCGGACAGAAAGGAGTCGGCATCAGCGATCTTGGCCGCCTCGCGGATCGCCGCATGATCGACTTCGTCGTCCGGTCGGGCCACCGCAATGTTCTCCTCGGCGGAGAGCGCGTACCGGACAAAGTCCTGGAAGATGATCGCCACCCGCTCCCGGAATAGTTCGGGCCGGAATGTGCGTACGTCGGTACCATCCCACCGAACCGCACCGCTGCCGGGCTCGTACAAGCCAGCAACCACCTTGGCGAGCGTCGTTTTGCCCGAGCCGTTCTCGCCCACCAGGGCGACCACCTCACCCTGGTTGATCTCGATACTGGCGGCCTGAAGGGCAAGCGCACTGCGAGCGGGATAGGAGAAGCTCACCGCATCAGCTCGGATCCGACGGAATTCCGCCGGTGGTGCGATCTCCCGCGACCCGCCTTCCGCAGCCGGGGCTAGCGTCAGGAAGCCGTCCAGGTCATCGATGAACTGCCCGGATTCGAATATCGCTTGTACGCCGGCGAGGCCTGACTGAACCTGACTGGCCAGCAGTCGGATCGCGACCAGCGCAGCACCCGCCTCAGCAATGCCTAGGCGGCCGGTGGAAATCAGCCACGCCAGCAAGAAGAGAGTCAGCGCCAGGAGGACGGCTGAACCGAGGCTGCCAGCAGCACCAAGCCTCGAGCGATGCCAGAGATGTTGCGCAAGATCACGAAGGTGGTCAGCGTACAAGGTGTTGAGGCGTTGACCGAAGTTGCGCCCGAGGCCGAACGCTCGCACTTCCTTGGCTTCATCCTGGCCCGTCTGTACCCAGGTCAGATAGCTCCGCAGTCGCATCGATTGCGTCTGCCGAGCCAGAAAATCGGACTCCAGCTGGCTCTGCCGCCGGCTCGTCAGCAGTGCCGGCACCGCCCCGACCAGGAGCAGCGGCAGCAGTGCGGGGTGCACAACCACGATTGCGATCACCAATCCAGCGCTTGCAGCCGCTCCCCCGGTCGTCGCCACCAGGCCACGGGTGATCTGGTACGGACGGGTCAGCGCATTGGCTTTAACGCGGTGCAGGCGATCGTAGAACCTCGCTGATTCGAACTTCCGGAGGTCAACTCGGGTGGCAACTCTCAATACCCGCTTCCACATGACGGCGACCACCAGCTCGCCGGCATAGCGCCCGAGCCCCACCTGCGCGGAGAC
Source organism: Actinomycetota bacterium (assembly GCA_046725775.1). Classification (GTDB taxonomy): domain Bacteria; phylum Actinomycetota; class Actinomycetes; order Propionibacteriales; family Propionibacteriaceae; genus Microlunatus. The sequence continues at coordinate 8,188 of JBKOZG010000257.1, forward strand.
GATGACCGCCGTGACCGCGGTCAAGCCCGCCAGCAGCAGGACTGGCTGTACTAGGCGCCAAGGATCTCCTGTATCCGAAACCTCCAGCACCGCTGTCAAGGCCAGCTGCACCGCAAGGATCTGCAGCGCGAGGGCGATCGCGTTCAGTAGCTGCAGCCCAATCAAGGCAAGAAATGGCGTGCGCGCAGACTGCCAGACAATCGACAAGCTGCGCGCCATCAGACGGGTGAGCCGACCTATCGACTTTCGCTGGTCCTGCGCCGGAGTCGCGAGGTCCATCGGGTCGATTTCACTCACCGTTGCATCGTAGGGTTGCTGGAACGCGTGCGTGGC
>JBKOZG010000421.1:0-6670 GCA_046725775.1 Actinomycetota bacterium
GTGAACCGGTCAGCCCCCACGAATGGGAGCAATGGTTCACCGCGACCCGCAAGGCGATCCGTCGACAAGCGATCGCCGCGCAGGCCGCACCGGGCGCCCCGGGCGAACCCGCCGCACTCCGCCTCGTGCACGCCCACTGCGCGCGTCGGCGAACCGCCGGCCATGCAACGCAGGGGCCAGCTGCTCAACCTGCACGCGAGCCTGCGGGGCTTGCTTGAGCCGTGTGCCTGGAAAGCGGGCACGCACGGTTCTGAGGGGGCCCCGGCGCGGTAACGCGCCGGGGCTACCCGACAAGGTCTAGCGGTCGCTGTGCTGACCGCGCTTGCTGAACGCGACGCTGTAGTCGGGGACGCTGAACGGCGCGCTGGGGAAGCGCTGGTGACGATGACCGACGAAGAGGGTCTGTCGCTGCGGGAGGCGGTCGAGTGGTGCGGTGGTGGCGCCCTTACGCTGCGGGAGGTGACTCGGCTACGCCAACTCGCGCACGACCCGCCAGGCAGAGGCGGCCGATAAGCGCGCGAGCATCCATCGCCAGGCTTTGGCCATTCGCTCCGCCATCAGAGCGGCCACCCTGGTCGGCGTTGCGGCCGCGGCGCTCTGCGTCCAGCTGGACGGCCGTGGGGAGATGATGCGTTCACGTCCCGTGCCGCCACGGACACGCCTCGGGGAGGTTGAGGTAGCCGAACGGGCGATGCTCACGGCATGATCAGAGCCAGTCGGCAGCACGAAATCCAGGACGGACACGAGTCCGCTCGGACTTCATTGAACCAGTAACGGGAGGTGCCAGATCACCGGCGAAGTGATCATCAGACCGATCCGGGTGGACGACCGGGAACGCTGGGAACTGCTGTGGCACGGTTATCTTGACTTCTACCGGGCCGTGCTCACCCCGGAGGTCACCGAGGGAACCTGGGCGGCGTTGTGCGATCCGACCTCGGCGGTGCACGGACTCGTCGCCGAACAGGAAGATCAGCTGGCCGGACTCGCGCACCTGATCCTTCATCCCACCACCTGGGCCACGCATCCGACCTGTTACCTGGAAGACCTCTACGTCGGCAGGCAGTGGCGCGGCGGCGACATCGCACGCAGGCTCATCGAAGCCGTCTACGCATTCGCCGACGGGTGCGGCCCCGCCAGCGTCTACTGGCTCACCCAGGAGTACAACGCCCCCGCACGCTCCCTATACGACACCCTCGCCCATCGGACATCGTTCGTCATATACCGGCGCTGAGTTTGCCGGAAGATTCCGCGCGCTACGCCCGACGCCGGCGGCTGCCCTAGGTTGATCCGCTGTGTTATGCCCAGACCGAGATCGCCGTGTCTGCCGGCTTCCCCCGAGGTCCGCTGGTCCACGCCGAAGCGCGAGTCTCAACGGCAAAGTCGTTGTAACTGCCCGACCGAGAACAACGCGGGGCTGCACGGCGCCTGTCTGGCGGCTGGTTTCGATCCGGCCTGCGCGCACGCCCAGCTGGCTCGTAACGGTTCACCGCGGTCAGTCGCCGGGTCCGCCGGATCGACCAGGATACGTTCCGCCGCGCCCATGCAGGGGGTGGCCGAGGAGCGCGCTCCGAGCTGTGACCGCCAGCGTTCTAGGCGATGCCTTAGGGATCGCAGGACGACAGGTTTTCCACAGATACGCGCCGTGCGTGCCGACTGGCGTCCTTTCTGGCTCGATGGCATTCAGGTCGGGCAACGGGAGGGTGAATGAGCGAGCAACGTATGGATGCCGATACCGCGGAGACGCTGGCCGGGGTCGTCCGGCTTTTGCATCGCGCCGCTGAGCTGGTCTGGGCGGCTGTCGACGCCGACGGTGCCGGGTCGCCCCGACAAGTGCTCGGATTGGGCATCGACCTGGCCGCAGACGAGGCGCGGAACCTCCTACCGGACGCGATCCCGCTCGACGGGCCGGTCCCCATCGGGGATGAACCGGCCGGTCTCCTACGCTCTGCCGAGCAGCTGCTACGGCGCGTGACCAGCTCGGGAGCCGGGGCGGGGGTGCTGGGCCTGCGCGAGCAGGTGGCCGACCTGGTGTGGGAGGCGAACACCGGTGCCGGCGCCTAGCTGGCGCACGGTCGGGGAGCTGCTGGCCGACAGCGACGAGCTGGCCCGCGAGACGCTCCTCGACGCAACTCCCGATCACGCGCCGGCCATGGTGAGGAGCTGGAACCAGCTCGTCAGGTCCGCCGCCGAACTGTGGGCCGTATTGCCTTCGGCGCCGGACAGCCCGTCGGAATTGGATCCAATGGAGCGGTTGCGCCCGGTCGGGGACGCGATCGGCCGCAGCGTGACCGCCGGACACTGGCCAGGGCAGGGACCGACCGACGAACGACTGATTCAGATCGCCGACAACCTCTCCCGCGCACGGCACATGGTCGAACCGCACAGCCAGCCTGCCCAGCAAGCTTCCCCGGAAACGCGGCGCGACATCCAAGATCTTCACGGCCATGTGATGCACACCTTGTATGTGGCAGCACACGGGACGGCTGTCGCACTCGGCGCATATGTCGCGGACCTGCAGCCGTTGGCTGAGCGGCCAACCGCCCTGGAGATCACGGCAGCCCAGGGCATGATCGCAAGGTTCGACGGGTTCGAGCAGCTCGCCGGCGCGTACCTGTTCGGGCTGCCAGCCGCCTCAGCCAACCCTGACCAGGTAAGAGAAGCGGCACCGGCGACACGGCTCGAGACAGCCCTGGCTGCCTGGCAGGTTCAGGCACACCGCACCCTGGCCAACAATCCGGATCCGGCCGATCTGGTCCGGGTGGCCCGCGTCCAGGCACTCATTACCAGCACCACCAGCGTCCTGACCGAAGCCGCCGCCAGAAAGGGCCATATCGACAACGACATCGTGCAGCGGCTGACGCCGGCGCTGGAGGCCAACCAGATGGCATGGAGCCGGGCAGCGAAACGGTGGGGCGAGCTCACCAGCGGAGCCAGCCGCACCGACCCCGCGCTGGTCGGCGCAGCCCGCGAGGTCCGCGCCGCGATCGCGGCCGCTGCCACCAACCCGACCGGATGGGCCACACCCGACCAACTCGCCAGCCGCCTCGACCTCCCCAAAACGGTCAAGACCCTTCATCTCAGCATGGTCGCCTCCGTCGACATCGCCTACGTCGTCCGGGACACCGCAGCCGATCACCCGGGCCTGACCGCTCCGGCGCGCATCATCGGCATGAGAGCCCAGGGGGAGGCCGAGATCGCGATCGAGCAGGGCGAGACCCACTACGAAGGCATCACCTGGACCACGCGCAGCCAGATCGCGGCCAATCAACTGATCCCGCTGCCAGAGCCCGCCAGGCGCGGACTGATCAATCTCGCCGACGACGTCATCGCCACCACCAACCACGCTGTCGCCGCAGCCGCTCAACTCGACCCCGGCGACTCGGTACAACGAACAAAGCCGCCTGCTGAGCCGGCGGCTGGGCAGCCTCGGGCGATCCACGGATCAATCTCAAGATTTGAGTCACCAGGAGGACCCAGAAGATGACGCCAGCCTCACCGAAGATCAAGACCACCGCTCGGGTGAGCCCCTATCGGCTCGCTCACAGTCTGCGCGGCTGGGCTCGTGGAAGGGACTCAACACAAGCTCCGGTCGAACTGCTGATTCGGTCATTCGGCGGTACGTTTTCTCAACCTGAGCAGCCTTGCATCGTGGTTGACCGGTCAGGTCAGATCGTGTTCAACGCCGAAGTCCTCACCGAAGGCTCTGTAAGAGATGCCAGATGGCGAGCGCTGGCCGTCGTCGATGCCTTGACGGTCGGCGTCAATTCGCTCGATCTTGCCGGGCTCTCATCGCGTTGGATCTCGATCATTCGGCCTTGGCCTTGCTGCGCTGCTGGAGATGAGTCTGTGGGCCTATACCAGCTGAGTGCGACATCCGAAGTGACCGTTCGTAGCTAGTCGGACAGAGGAAACCGGCATGAAAACGGAGACGACGCCCCTACCACTCGATCCGAAGTGGTACACGGTGGCTCAGGTTGCGCGCCTCTTGGGTTACGGGGAGACCAAGGTCCGGACCTTGATCATTTCCGGCGACCTTCGCTCGCTCAAGGATGGACGTGCGAGGCGCGTCCTGCCGGAGTGGGTGGATGACTACATCCAGCAGAGAGCGTCCAACTCAGAAGACAGCTGGACCTGATGGCGCGCCGCCACAACGGCGAAGGCTCAATCTATCCATACAGGAACGGCTTCGCCGCCTACGTCTGGATCGTGACGCCCGACGGCCGACGGCAACGGAAGTACGTCTACGGAAAAAGCCGTCAGGCCGTTCATGAAAAGTGGTTGGCGATGACCGCCGCGTCGCGGCGCGGTCCGGTGGCACCAACTCACGCGCGACTGAGCGAGTACCTCGAGCGCTGGCTGAATGAATCGGTCCGACCCAACCTCGCTCCCCAGACAGTTGCCAACTATGAGTTCTTCAGCCGGGCGTACATCGACCCGGACCTGGGGTCGAAACGGATCGACAGGCTTACGGTACGAGACGTCCGGCTGTGGATGAATGATCTTCGTGTCCGCTGTCAGTGCTGCGCTCAGGGCAAGGATGCACGCCGACGAAAGCCGAAATGCTGTGCTATCGGGTTGTGCTGCAGGCAGATCGCCTCTGAATGGACCCGGCACCAGGCATGGACGGTCCTGCAGAGCGCGCTGACCGCCGCCGTACGGGACGAGCTCGTCTCGCGTAATGTCGCTGCTCTGATCAAGGTGCCCGTTCCAAGGGCTCACCGAGCTCCGGTTTGGACTGTGGAGGAGGCCCGGACTTTCCTCGAATCTGCACGGGCCGCGAACGACCCGTTTTACGCGGCGTACGTGTTGATGCTTGTTCTCGGGCTTCGGCGAGGAGAGATACTCGGTCTTGCTTGGTCAGAAGTTGATCTTGAAGCCCGCGAGGCCCTGATCGCCTGGCAAATACAGCGTGTCTCTGGCCGCCTGCTTCGGCGGGAGACCAAGACGGCGGCATCCGATGCGGCCCTGCCTCTTCCCGAAATCTGCGTTCGCGCGCTGGAGGGTCGGCTCGAACTCGAGAGGCGACTCAGGTCCCAGGCTGAGGCTTGGCACGAGTCGGGTTTGGTGATCACGACCAAACTTGGCAAGCCGGTCGATCCTCGCAACTTCTACCGCGCTTTCCAGACCCGGTGTAGACGGGCTGGCGTGCCTACGACGACGGTGCATGCCACCCGCAAGGCCTGCGCATCTTTGCTCGTTGCCCTTGATGTCCACCCGCGGGTGGCCATGCAGATACTGCGCCACAGCCAGATCGCGGTGACGATGGATGTATACAGCCAAGTGACCAGCGACTCGACTTTGAGAGCGTTGAAGGCGCTCGGCGAGCGGCTCGAAGGCCACTGAGCATCACCACCCGCCGGCACCGTTGCTGTACTTTGCTGCTGTACTCGGGTCTTTCGCAGTTTCTTCGGGTGGCGAAAGTGCCGCTGACTAGGGTGGAGCCAAGGGGACTCGAACCCCTAACCCCTTGCTTGCAAAGCAAGTGCGCTACCTGTTGCGCCATGGCCCCTCGGTGACTCTTGGCCCTCGTGGGAGGCGCTCTCGCCGCCCGGGGCGAAACCCGCATCAAGCGTCCATCCCCCAGATGCATATGCACTGTGTGTGCAATAAGGTTGGTGGCACCGTCCACGGCCTTCTGTGTGATGGTACCGACCGGGTGGCCAGAGGACATCGCTGGTGACCGAGCTCGACGCGTGCCCCATCAGCGTTGAGGCGACCACGCTGTCGGCACCACTGCCTACCAAGTTCGCGGGGACCGGCACCAGTCAGAGGCTCGCGATGCCGTTGCCGATCATGACCACTCCGATTACGAGCAGAACCAGAACCATGATCGCCACATTGTTCTCCACCAGCCACTCCCGTAGCTTCTCGAACGGCCCGCGCGTTCGCGACGGCGCTACGACGTTGGCGACTACCGGTGCCGCCACAGTCGAAGTGGCGATCGCCGTGAACACAACGATGACGACTGACGCCTGACCGACGCTGAGCCGGGCCTCCCCGACGATGACACCGGCCGAAACAGCAAGTAACAGGTTCTTCGGAACGACCGCGGACAACAGCACGCCGAGCACAAGCGCCTTGCCTGGCATCATCGAGTCAACTCCCGCCATCCATTTCGGCAGCTCAGCCCGTTCGCCTCTGGCCGGCCGCCCTCGCCACTGTCTCAGCGCCAGCACCACAAGGAGCACACCGATCACTATCTTGATCACAGCGGTCTCCAGTGACGACCCGCTGGAGTCTCGCGTCGGCAACACGCTAGGTAGCAACGCGAAAAGTGCAACAGCACCCCCGACCCCGACCACGCACCCCGCGAGCAGACCCACGGTCGACCGCCCCCTCGCTTTCGGCGACAACAACATGAGGACCGTTGTGATGATCGTGGTCACGCTGATTGCGATCGCGACTGCAAGGGGAAGCAGCTCACCGATCGCGGTACCCATGCGTATCAGTTGATCTCGGATGACCGCGGAAGCCAACCCGCCGCCGGCATTCGCCCCTTGGCCTACAGAGGCCACCGCTCGTGATTCCGCCTTTTCCTTGAGGTCCAGCATCCACCACCCCAATGTCAGGATCGCCCAGACCGACTCAGGGAGCCCGAGACCACCACCACTACACCCCGAGTTGGCCAAACGTTTCCTTAAGTAGCGATTCCAGGAAAGCTCTCTCGGAG
>JBKOZG010000202.1:0-5067 GCA_046725775.1 Actinomycetota bacterium
GGTGAATGCGATTGCCGCGGACTGGCGCGCCGCCGGTGACAACTGGACAGGCCTGGCGTCAGAGACGCGGGCCCAGCTTGAAGTCATGTTGGGCTATGACGATGCTCGCCGCGCTTTCGCCGAGGTGGTGTTGTCCAGCCAAGTCCGGTTCTTCTTCGGTGCCGATCGCGTCTGGAGCGAGGAACATATTCTGCCTCTGCTCGATTGGGCGGACCCGGTGCGTGCACGGCGCACCTGGGATGGATATCTAATCGGGGGTCGATGGAACGACCAGCTTCTCAAGGCCGCGCTGCTTGAGGGATATCTGGCCGCTGCGGACCACATTGACGAGTTCAGAGATGAGGTGCGTCAACAGCTCTGCATGCACCTGGCGGCGGTGGCTATTTCCGGCGAAGTAGATCGGCTCTCCTGGGTGCATAAGTTCACGGCCGCCGTCGGCGTTGCTCACCGCGTGGAGTGGATGAACCAGGTTGAGTGGATGCTCAAGGAACTGCCGCCTGACGCAGTCGAGCGCCAGTGGCAACGGTGGATGCGGCAATACTGGCAAGACAGGCTCGATAGCATCCCGGTGCAGCTCACCGCCGAAGAGGCCACGGCGCTCGCCACCTAGGCCGTGTACCTAACCGAGTCAGTCGCCGAGGGAGTCAATCTGGCCACGGCGCGGCCCGCTGGCTTCAGCGAGCAAACCGACGTTTTACGTGACCTAGACGAGAATCGACTTCATCGTGCGCCCGCTGAATTCGCCAAGCTGATCGCCCACTTAATGCGGGGCACCTTGGCACCTTTTTGGCGCTGCCACGAACTCGCCAGAATTGTGCCTGCACTGCGCGACGGTGCTGCCGTCGCAGATATCAACGGCATTGTCGAAGAGGCCCTACGCCTGGGGTGCACTGACGCAGCGCAGTGGTGACGTCGATTGCCGCGATCAGCGCCCAGTCCCGACCGAAATCAAAGTCCAGCGCCGCTGGATCCAGCCGCGGACGCCCGCGACTAGCGTGAGCGTTCTAAAGCATCCAAGGTGGAGCCTCAGAGATCCGCTGTACTTAGCAGCAGCCGGCGCCTTGCACGGTGGCGGCGATGGTGGGTCCATTTCCTCGTGCGCCGGTTAGTACTTGATCTCCAACCTTTCACGCGTCGATCACGTTCGGCGCCCTGACAACCGGCGCCTCGCCCACCTGACATGCGCCCAGCCTGCCTGACTCATCGTCTGATCGCCCGTAACAACGACTTCCGCCATCAGCGAAGACTCGCACTCCCCTACGCCGTGTCGCGCTGGCCAAGGTGTCATGGCTCCAATCCGTCTCGCGAGGCGTACCTCCCTTCAGCTCTCCGTAATGTCATGACCGACACACCGCATGCACCGCCGTAAGGATGAACAGCGCGCCGGCCTGCGGCGGATAGCTGCTGCCCGCTGCAGATCGGGCGCGGGTGCGGACTGAGATCGCCCGGGAGTTTTTCCTCAGAGCCGTCGGCTCGCTCGGATTCGGGCCAAAGTCGTTGAGGCTTCAGCGAGCAGACGCATGGCCGCGCTGGCTACTGTGAGGTAGTGGGCGGGTGTGGTAGTTGTTGCCGCGGTCGGCCAGACGATTCTGACTACGGCGGGCATGCTGTCGGGCTGGATTAGCTCGATCGTGAGTGTGTCGGCACCGTTGATGGGGCCGGAGGACAGGATGGTTGACTTGGTCACTGGGACTCGCTTCCTAGATAAGTGGGTCTCAGGCCCGTTAGGAGCTGCAATCTTCTGGCGGGCCACTTCTCTTTGTGTTGGTTTAGTTGATCTTGGGAGGTGCATCACCTCCGATCGTTTTCATGATCAACTCCAAGGGCCGTGTGCGGGCCGTCAAATGTTAGGAACTCTTGGGTAGAGCCAACGCCGCCCAGGGTCCGGCGGGGGAAGGTCTGAGGAGCTCTCCCCACGGCGACTCTCGGGGCCGGACGCTGCGCGCCGTTGCAATCGGAATGAGACAGCGAAAACCGGGCAGGGGCAGCCAGACCAGGGTGATCGGCAGCGCTCTCACGGGCGAAGTGGGCAAGCTCGACACTGTCAACCAGGCTGCGGTGAAGGGTCATGGCGGTCGCAGGCAGATCGATCCGCTCGGCGATCTGCTCCGGGGTCGCCCAGCCGGTCTCGGCGGCGACTGCCGCGCGAATGGCGGCGCGAAGCTGGACGGCCGCCTCAACTAGGGCCGGGTCGGTGCGGCTGGCCGGCGTGGTGAGCTCCGCCCAGCGGCGTGCCGAGCGGCTCCAGGCCAGCTGAACATTCTCCAGTGATGGAGTAAGTCTGTCGATCACGCCGGCGTCAATCTCGCCTCGTCGCGCGGCGGCTTCGCTGACGACGACAGTTGTAGTGGCGATGAGCGCCTGCACCCGGGCGACCCGTACCAGATCGGCCGGATCAGGCTGGTTGGCGAGTGTCCGGTGGGTCTGGATCTCCCAGGCGGCCAATGCAGCAGCGAGGCGTATGGTTGGCCGTCGCCGACCGGTTGCCGGTTGGTCGGTTGCGTCGCGGCGACATACAGGGCGTGCACGATCTGGGTTCTGGCGGTGATTGGTTCAGTCGGGCCGTCGGTTGATACAGCTTCGGATGCCACAGGCTGTTCCTGACGCAGCCGCCGGGCCTGCACGAAGTTCGATGCGATCTGCTCCCATGCCTCATCTCTCGGCCCCCGCCCGGGCCAGTATCCTGCGGCGAGGCCGCGGCCAACCGCCCTTTCCATCGCTGCCAAGATGCCGATCGAATCACGATTGCCCGACACCGCCGGGTCAGGCGGAAGGACGGCCCACAGCTCGGCTGCGGACTGCATCAGCTGCGGCCAGCCGCGCACCATCCCAAACGCCCGGTCAGCGGACATGTCAAGCAGCGCCTCACGCGCCAACCCGTCGCTGTCGTCCAGGAGCTCAGCGATCGTGCGGCCTCACCCGCCGACACCGGTGTTCGCCTCCCACACCAGATCGGCCACCGTGGCCCGAAGATCATCAAAAGCGTCCGAGGCCGCCATCGGCGCGAAACGTCGTAGCAGGAGCTCCACCGACCGCAGCGGGCCAGCCGGTTCGTCACCGACCGGTACCGGGCCGTCGATCTCGGTGCCGTCCGGCACCAAGTGCCGGGCCTGGTCGGCGGCCAGGTCCAGACCCAAAGCGAACAGCTGCCCAGGCGATTCAGCCCCCGCGCGATCCGCGGCAGCCCAAGCCAGCACCGCCGCCCGTCGCAGGAGATGAACGGCGCCGGCAAGGGTTTCTGCCGTGTCGACATCTATCGCGTGCTTGTTCAATCCAACCTCCTCTGAGTCATCGAGCCAGAAACAACAACAGGCCGCACAACCCGCACGAACCTGTGGAAAGCCGTGGAGCTTCGGTATCCCAAAGGCCGGCACGCCGTGCGGGCGGTCGGTCCAAACAGCGATCCCAGGTATGGCAGCGGTGGTCGAGGAGAACCGAGCGCGTCAAAGCTCATCCAGCCGACGGCTGGCCCGCGTCGCAGGAGAACCCAGACAAGTCAGCTCCAGGTTCGCGGCAGGCACCGCCGGATCCAGCTTCATTCACGACCTGCGCCGCGCCGTAGATCGCGGCCGATGACGACGCACGCAAAGCCGGCCCGGCACAGCTGGACCGCACACCGATTGCCACAAACCCCGGAACTCCACTTTGGGCGTCACTGCGTAGCACGGGCCCAGTGAGGACGGGGTCCGCCGTCGGTCCTGCGGTGTGTTTGCCCGGCCATGACCGTGGCCTCAGAACCCGCGGGTCCACCACAGACAGTCACCCCGGCACGCCCATCACCTTCGACCGGGGTTCGCGCACTGTGGGCGAATCATCGGCTGCGCAGTCGGCACGGCCTGCCGCTCATCCGACGCGTCCGTTTTGACGTCCCTGATGACCGCCGTCGAGCCGGAGCAACCGAGTTATCTCTCGCACAGTGACACCGCTGCCGCACCAGTCGACAGCTTCCCGTGCCGACAAACCCTCATCGTCAGTCATCGTCCGCAGCGCTTGCCCGGCGCGCCGCTCACTTTCCCGGACTCGAGCATCGCGTTCAGCAAGCGCGGTCAGCACCGCGACCGCTAGAGCTTCGAGCCGGCGTTCCCGATCGGCACGTTCCTTGCGCAGCGCCGCCTGGACATCCAACGCTGAGCGTCGCGCCGCTTGCCTCACCGACTGCTGACTCATCACATCTCCCTCATCGACACCGGCCTCTCACTCAGCCGTAAGCAGTCGACGACGACTCCAGCGGTCATCACCGACGATCTCGTCGATCTGCCTCACGTACCTCCAGCCGATTTCAAGATCCGCTGTGCCACACACCTCTTTGCATTTCCGGTTCCGTCGCCGCCGAGCTGACCGCCGCAACGACGTGGGACGGCTTCAGGGGTTGTGACGATGAGCATCCACAAACTCACCGCCGGGTCGGGGTACGACTATCTGACCAGGCAGGTCGCCGCATTGGACGCCACCGAGAAGGGCCATCTCGGATTGGCGTCCTACTACACCGAACGCGGCGAAACCCCCGGGTTCTGGGTGGGCTTTGGGATGACCGGTATCGACGAGCTCAACCCCGGCGACGTGGTGACCGCGGAGCAGATGCGGGCCTTGTTCGGGGCCGGGCTACATCCCCTGGCTGAGCAACGACAACGGCAGCTGCAGGGCCCGGACCTGACCGTGTCGGACTACCAGTTAGTGACCCGGCTGGGCGCGCCATTCAAGATCTACCAGCCGGACGTGTCGCCGTTTCGGGTCGAGGTGGCGAAACGGATCGCCGCCTGGAACCAGGCCGGCGGGGTGCCGGCGGACTGGGCGGTACCGGTAGGAGATCGGGCCCGGATCCGAACCGAGGTGGCCCGGGAGTTCTTCACCGCCGAACACGGACGCCAGCCGGAGGATGCCCGGGAGCTGGCCGCCACGATCGCCAAGCATTCCCGGCCGCGGACCCAGGCGGTCGCCGGCTATGACCTGACCTTCTCCCCGGTGAAGAGCGTGTCGGCGCTCTGGGCGGTCGCCGACCAGTCCACAGCCGCGACCATCGAACGCGCCCACCGGGCCGCCGTCGGGGACGCATTGAGGTTCATCGAA
>JBKOZG010000165.1:0-11151 GCA_046725775.1 Actinomycetota bacterium
CAACGATGGAACGCCAGTGCCGAAATGCGGCCGTGAACGCCTCTTGCGCAGTGTCCTCGGCCACCCATTGGTTGCCGGTCAGTACAAACGCCAGACCAAGCACATGGCGGTGCTCCCGCTGGTAGAAATCGTCGAACGTCAGTGACTCGCTGGGCGGCGCCTCAACTGAGGGCTCGACTGCGGCTGCCAGTGACTCGCTGGGCGGCGCCTCAACTGAGGGCTCGACTGCGGCTGCCAGTGACTCGCTGGGCGGCGCCTCAACTGAGGGTTCGACTGCGGCTGACAGTGACTCGCTGGGCGGCGCCTCAACTGAGGGTTCGACTGCGGCTGCCGTTGCTGGTTGGCTCTCCATCAACGAGTTACTCGCCGCAGAGGTGTCTTCGGTTGACATGACGGGCTGATTCTTGCCGGAAAGTTCGTCACGCGCCGGATACTTGCGCCCAGACTCGGCCGCATTCGCACCCCACGACCCTGAAACGGCCGAACCCATACGAGAAGTGCCGCGCGCGATGGCACTCAGCGTCAGCAGCGGCCGGAAAGGGGTTCCGGTTAGAAAGTGAGTTGCGCAGCATCGACACGGGGAGGGACATTGACCGGGTGAACGAGAAGGAGGTCCATGACGCTTGGCGCAGGGACGGCTTTGTGATCTTGCCGATGTACTTATCGGAGATCGAGCTGGCTCCCGCGCTGAATGAGCTCGGCATCGTCTTCCCGACGGCAGTCGGATTCCATGACGCCACAGATCCTAGGCACGAGCGCTACCGCAACGACGAGTTTCGACGGAATCGACGTCTTTCCCTTCGCGAGTACCGAACTGAGCCTGCTGGCGGTCGCTCCCCGGTTGGTCGAGTTGGCCGAGAGGCTGCTCGGGGAAAAAGACCTCCGCATCTACTCGGCCGAGGCTTGGGCAAAATACACGGGCGCCACGACCTACGACCAAGATCTCCATCGCGACTACCTCAACCACACCATTCTGGTGCCGACGACCACGGCGCGCCACCAGCAGCTGGAGATGTTCGTCTTCCTCAGCGACGTTCCCGAGGAGCTGGGCCCGCCGCACTTGGTCTCGCAGGTTCACACCATCGACCTACCTGCAAATCCCAACTTCTACCCTTGCCACGGCGGGCATGGAGCGTTCGTCGCCGCCGACGATCATGCTGACCTCTACGAGCTGGAGCAGTCGGGAGCCGGTCCCGCTGGCACTGTCATTGCGTTCAACCTCGACACATTCCATCGGGGAACTGCACTAACCAAGCCGCGCGGCGCTCGCTACACGATGCATCTCGGCCACCGGCCAGCACGGGTCGAGTGGGGCCAACGGCAGGCCTGGGCCGACAACAGCCACACACCAGATTGGTATCGGTTCGTGCGGCGTGCGACGCCACGGCAGCTCGAGCTGTTCGGATTCCCGCCGCCTGAGCATCCCTTCTGGAATCCACGAACACTCCTGGGGATGAAACAGCGATATCCCGAACTCGATCTCACTCCTTGGGGTGTATCGGAGGCGTGAACATCCCGATGTTCCACTTCCTGTAAGCCGACGGCTCAGCGCCGCCCGCGGCGTCGAGCCTGAGCTGCGCGAGACGTACGACAACGGCGTTCGCAAGATCACGTTCCGTGACCCAGACGGCAACCAGATCGGTTTCGGCGGAGCGCCTCTAGAGGCGTAGCTCGTCGAGCTCGCGCACGTCGCCACTCACCGCCGGATGGGCGGTGCGAACGTGAAGGAGTCGGGAAAATTCGCTGCGGGCCGCCTACCACGAGTTGATCCGGACGAGCCCAAAGGCTGGGTTGCGACGTCAGGCGGAGGCATCCGCAGATCAGGAGGGGGGAGGGGCGAAGATGGCGGGGTGAAGTACGAGGTTGTAGCCGACGCGTACCAGGACCTGGAGCGGGCATCTGGCCGTTTGATGTTGATCGACCGGCTGGCGTCACTGGTGGCCCAGACTCCGAAAGAGTTACTGCCCACCGTCTGTTACATGTGCCAGGGGCTGGTGGCGCCCGAGTTTGCCGCAGTGGACCTGGGGCTGGCCGAGAAGCTGGCACTGCGAGCGGTCGCGACAGCGGCCGGCGTCGAGTCGGCCGACGTCATCGCGGCGGTGCGGGAGACGGGTGACCTCGGCCAGGCCGCGGAGCAGTTGTTGGCGGCGACGGCCGGAGATCGGGAACCAAGTCTGCAGGTAGCAACAGTCATTGACACGCTGCACCAGATCGCCCGCGCCGAAGGGCCTGGCTCGCAGGGGCGCAAGCTCGATCTGCTGGCCGGCCTACTGGCAGCTGCAACCCCGCTGGAGGCACGCTACCTGCTGCGTTTAGTGACGGGCAACCTACGGCTTGGCATCGGCACGCCGACGATTCTGGACGCGTTGGCGCAGGTGTACACCGGCAACCGGAAGGATCGGCCGGTCCGGGAGCGGGCGTACAACATCTGTTGCGATCTCGGTCTCGTCGCGGCCACGTTGGCGTCCGGCGGGTTGGCCGCGGTGCAGGGGCTGCGGGTGCGGCCTGGCAACCCGGTACGGGTCATGCTCGCTCAGCGGCTGTCCGACGCCGATGAGATTCTCGCCAAGCTGGGTGGGCGTTGCATGGCGGAATACAAGTACGACGGCATGCGGGTGCAGGCACACCGAACGGCTGATGGCGAGATCGAGTTGTTCAGCCGCCGACAGGAGCGCGTCAGCAGCCAGTTCCCCGACGTAGTGGAGCTGCTGCAGGCCGGGCTGGGTCCGCGCGAGGCAATCCTGGAGGGCGAGGTGGTGGCCTACGACGCTGCCGCGGGCGAGCTACGCCCCTTCCAGGAGGTCATGTTCCGTCGACGCAAGCATGGGATTGCTGAGGCCACAAGGGACGTGCCGGTCGGGTTGTTCTGCTTCGAGTTGCTGTACGCCGACGGCGAAGATCTCACCGGCCTGTCCTATCTGGACCGTCGCACGCGACTCGCTGAGGCGGTCACATTGTCGGAGCGGCTCCGGCTGACGACCGCGAAGGAGGTGGCGACCGCTCCAGCACTGGAAGTTGCATTCGAGCAGGCAGTGGCGGACGGGTCTGAAGGTCTCGTGTGCAAGGCAACCGGCTCGGGCGCGGTCTATCAGGCAGGCGCCCGCGGCTGGTTGTGGATCAAGCTCAAACGGGACTACCGCACCGAGTTGGCCGACACCGTTGACCTCGTCGTTGTCGGTGCATACGCCGGACGAGGTCGGCGGCGGGGCATCTACGGCGCCGTACTGCTGGCCGCGTACAACCCCGAAACGGAGCTCTACCAGACGGTCGGCCGGTGCGGCACCGGGTTCTCCGACGCCGAACTGGCCGGGTTGCCGGCAAGGCTGGCGCCGCTGATCCGGACCGAGCGGCCCGCGAGGGTGGACTCACGGGTTCCCGCCGATCTGTGGTTCGAGCCGAGTCTGGTTCTCGAGGTACTCAGCGCCGAGCTCACGCTGTCGCCCAACCACACCGCCGGCTGGGGGCAGCTCAAGGATGACGCGGGGCTCTCGATGCGGTTTCCCCGGTTCACCGGCCGCTGGCGTGACGACAAGGAGCCGCAGGACGCCACCACCACGCAGCAGCTCGTCGAGCTTTACCGCACCGCACGCCGGGCGCCCGCAGAGTGAGGAGTTACGGCACTGACGGAACAGTAGGGCTCCAACATCGGTCACTGAGGTTAGTGAGCGGCCCTTCTCCCTCAGTGGCCGTTGCTCGCCGCTACGGCAACCTTGACTCCTTCAGCGCGCGCCATGCCAGTAGCCCGGCTCCTCTGCGTCCGGCGTCGCCGGCGAATCTTCCATTCGTGATCGTTGGGGCCGCTCGCCAGGCGAGGCCGGCTTGCACCTCGCGGGTAAGCGGCTGGAGCAGCGCCGCGCCGGAGGCGGCCATGCCACCACCTATGAGGATGACTTCGGGATCCATGAGTAGTACGTAGCTCACCAGGGCCCGGCCCAGGGCAGTGATGGCATCGTTGAAGACGCCTTCTGCTACGGAATCACGGGTTCCGGCCCGGAGGATGACGTCTTTGGCGGGAACGTCGCTCCTGCCGCTAGCAGCGCAATACCGGCGTGACAAGGCGGCCCCGCTGGCATAGGTCTCGGTGCATCCGCGTTGCCCACAGGCGCACCATTCTCCTTCCGGAAACACTGGCAGGTGGCCGAGTTCACCTGCCCTGCCAGTGGCGCCGGCTGACATCTGACCTCTGGTGATCACGGCCGCCGCGATACCGGTGCCTAGTGCGACAAAGAGGATCTCCTGCAAGCCTTGGCCGGCACCCCACGCGAGCTCGGCGAGCCCGGCGGCCCGCACATCATGGTCCAATACCACCGGCAGATCAACTGCCTCCTCCACTAGCTTGCGTAGCGGCAGCTCTTGCCAGCCGATGTTGGCCGCGTAGACGGCGATCCCCTGCTGCGCGTCTACGACCCCAGGGACCACAAGCCCCACTGCGCGCAGTCGCGCTGCCTCCGGTACTCGCGCTTGAAGCTCGACGATGGCGCGAATGATTGTTGCGAGGACGGCGTCCGTGCCGAGATGTCTTGGCGTCGTCCGTTCGCTGTCAGCGTATTCGAACCCGTCAGAATCGAGGAGGGCGGCCTTAACCGTGGTGCCGCCGACATCGACCCCGATCACAAGATCACGCCGAGCTGCATTCTGACCGTTCCTCCAGCGCATGGCGGTCATGTCAGGAAAGCAGGACCGACCGCGTCAGGTGTCGCGGCTTGTCGGGGTTGAGCCCCTTGGCCTCGGCGAGTGCCACAGCCAGCCGCTGCGCTCTGATCAAATCCGCCATTGGGTCAAGACCGCTGCTTTCCACGTGCGCGCCGGTGACCTCGAGCTCCTCCAGCAGCCCTGGGGGAGAGGGGCCGAACACCCAGACCGTGGAAGCTCGGCCAACCACGCTGATGGGACCATGGCGGAATTCCATTGCTGGGTAGGACTCTGTCCACGACTGGGAGGCTTCGCGCAGTTTCAGCGCGGCCTCGTTCGCTATGCCGATGGACATACCGCTACCCAGGAAGGTGAACTGGGCCGAGTCGAGTGTGCGCGGTGGCAACGGCGCGGTCACCGCGGATCGCCCCTGCCTGACAACAGCAGTGAGGTCTTCACCCAGCCAGGCTCGCCACAACGCCAGGGAGGTGGTGGCAAACCGTGTCTGAACGATTGATTTCTCGTCGGCGAAGTCCAAAACCACTTGATGATCGGCCAGCTCGACGACAGGGGTGTCCGGGGCGGCAGTGATCGCGACTGTGCGCGGTCCCGTCCCGGCGGGCAGCGTCGCCAGCAGCCGAAGCACTTCGGTAGTCGTGCCGCTGCGGGTTAGGGCGACAACGGTGTCGTAGGGGCGGCGGGCCGGGAATTCCGAAGCCGGGAAAGCATCGGTTTCGCCATGCCCCGAGCCTTCGCGGAGCTCCGCGTAGCTCTGGGCCATGAAGAACGAGGTGCCGCATCCGATAATGGCCGCCCGCTGACCACGCTCCGGAAGCGCATGACGAACATCTTCGGTAAGCCCGAGTTGCGCGGCCCGCGTCCAGGCCGACGGCTGGTCATTAATCTCAGTTGACACGTGCCTGGAGGGGGGAGCGGAATTCTTTCCCGCCTCTGCTCCTGACACGTGTGTCATAAGTTGAGTCTGGCACGGACCCGTCGCCGGCGATGGGCGCCCGGCTTGTCATCAGCGTATTGTCCAGGGCTGTGGGCCACAGGACGCACCGGAGGTGAGCCTGGTGAATAGCGACGCCTCCGCCGTCATCCACTCAGTCCGGTTGATCAGCGCGGGTATTGACCGCGCAGGCGCCTTCGTCGCATTCAGAGACGGTCGTGTCCTCGCGACGGGGACAGGCAGCGGCTGGCGTGAGCTCGCCGACGACGGCGCGGAGGTTTTCGACGGCACGGACCATGTCCTCACCCCAGGGCTGCTGGATATCCACAACCACGGCGGTGCCGGCGCCTCGTACGGCGACAGCGCAGACGCCATCCGTACGGCTAGGCGATTTCACCGTCAGCACGGCACTACTCGGCAGCTGCTTTCTTTGGTCACGGCCGCCCCCGACGTTCTGATCTCCCAGATCGAGGTCGCGGCGGCCGAGACACAGCGGGACTCGACGATCCTTGGGATCCACCTAGAGGGTCCATTCTTGGCCCGCCAGTATTGCGGGGCGCACGATCCGGCCCTGCTTCGGGACCCCGACCCCGATCTGGTTGAGCGATTTCTAGGCGCGGCCGACGGCACTCTGCGCCAGGTCACGATGGCGCCGGAGCGGGCTCATTTCGCCGAGTCAGCGCGGATCTTGTCGGAGGCGGGTGTCGTCGTCGCCGCCGGTCACACGGCGGCGACGTTCGAGCAGGCGCGGGGGGCGATCGACGCAGGCGCGTCGTTACTCACTCACACCTTCAATGCGATGCCTGGCGTGCATCATCGAGCGCCCGGGCCGGTGCTCGCTTTCGTTGAGAGCCCCGGTGGTTGGCTGGAGGTGATCGATGACGGTGTCCACGTACGACCGGAGGTGATTCGGATGACCTGCCGGCTGGCTCCCGGACGGGTGGCTCTGGTCAGCGATGCCATGGCCGCCGCCGGCGTCGGGGATGGGCGATACCGTCTCGGCAATCTGGACGTTGATGTCACCGACGGCGTTGCGCGGATGACCGGAGGAAAGTCGCTCGCCGGCTCAACCCTCACTCTGGACGTCGCGGTCGCACGCGCCGCACAGGAGGTGGGCCTGACCCCCCTCGCGGCAGTCGAGGCGGCGACGGCCATCCCGGCTCAGATCCTGGGAGTGGATGACCGGTTTGGTCGCCTGGAGCCGGGATACGTGGGCGACGCTGTGCTGTTCGACAGGGACTGGCAAGTGCGCCGGGTTTGGATTGATGGGATGCCAGTGGGGGAGCGGGAGCACTAGGCGATGGAAGTGGTCATTAGCGCGACACGGGACGAAGTAGGGAAGCTGGCCGCCGACGCCATCTCCGAGCTTGTCCGGCACCGGCCAGAGGCCGTCCTCGGCGTGGCGACTGGATCAAGTCCGTTGATCATCTACGACGAACTCGGCCGCCGAGTGTCGCAGGGTTCATTGTCGCTCGCGAAGGCGCGAGCGTTCTTGCTTGACGAGTACGTCGGGCTGCCGGCAGACCATCCCCAGCGGTACCGGAACGTCATCCGCGGTGAATTCGTCGACAAGGTCGATATCGATCCGGCTCAGGTGTTTGGGCCGGATGGGCTTGCCGCTGACCTCGCGATCGCCTGCGAGGCATACGAACGAGCCATCGCGGACGCCGGCGGTGTGGACCTACAGATTCTTGGGATCGGCACGGACGGACATATCGCATTCAACGAGCCCGGTTCCTCGCTAACCTCTCGAACCCGGATCAAGACGTTAACCAGTCAAACGCGGAGCGACAACGCTCGATTCTTCGGCGGAAACGTCGAGGCCGTCCCACAGCATTGC
Organism: Actinomycetota bacterium; assembly: GCA_046725775.1. GTDB lineage: Bacteria > Actinomycetota > Actinomycetes > Propionibacteriales > Propionibacteriaceae > Microlunatus. The sequence continues at coordinate 7,425 of JBKOZG010000165.1, forward strand.
CTGACCCAAGGCATCGGCACCATCCTCCAGGCCCGTCATATCGTGCTCGTTGCCTCTGGGCGAGGAAAGGCGGAGGCGGTTCACCAGCTCGCCGAAGGACCTGTGTCGGCGATGTGGCCAGCTACTGCGCTGCAGCTACATCCACACGTGACCGTGTTGCTGGACACCGCTGCGGCTTCGCGTCTTCAGCTCGCCTCGTACTACATTGAGACCTACCAAGGCAAGCCGAGCTGGCAGGGGTTTTAGTGCCCGGCGTGCTGACCACGCTACTGCCCGGGTTTGCGGGGACGGCGTTGCCAATGTGGCTGCGGGACCGGCTCCGAGCAGGTCTGGGAGGCGTCTGCCTTTACGCGCAAAACATCTCCTCGCCCGGACAGGTGCGGGATCTGACCGATGCCATCATGGCCGAGAACCCGCACGCAATCATCGCTGTGGACGAGGAAGGCGGTGACGTCACGCGGCTCTTCGCGGCTACTGGTGCGCCGTTTCCGGGTAACGCGGTGCTGGGTCGGCTCGACGACCTGGACACCACGCGCGACACCGCGGCGGCGCTCGGTTGGTCGCTGCGCGGGGCTGGCTGCACCGTCGACTTCGCTCCCTGTGTCGACGTCAATTCCCGGTTTGACAACCCAGTTATTGGCGTTCGCAGCTTTTCCAGCAACGCCGAACGGGTGGCGTCGCATGGACGGGCCTGGGTCGCTGGCCTCCAATCGACGGGCGTGGCTGCGAGTGCCAAGCATTTCCCGGGGCACGGGGATACGTCGCAGGACTCGCACGTCTCGCTACCTGTGGTCAACCGTTCCCTCGACGAGCTTCGCCAACGGGAGTTGCTGCCGTTCGTCGCAGCAATCGAGGCGGGGTGCCGGGTAATTATGACCTCCCACATAATGCTGCCCCAGCTGGATTCGGAGTATCCCGCGACAATGAGTCGAGTTGTCCTGAACGATCTGTTACGCGGCGAGCTGGGCTTCTCCGGGGTCGTCGTGAGTGACGCTCTGGACATGGCCGGTGCCTCCGGCTCGCTGGGGATGGCAGGAGCAGCCGTCGCTGCGTTGCGAGCCGGCTGCGATCTGCTCTGCCTCGGGACCGAGAACACCGATAGTCAGCTGGCCGATATCGAGCGGGCCGTGAGCAGCGCGGTCGCCGACGGCACCCTTGCTCCCAATAGGGTGCGCGAAGCAACAGGCCGCGTGCGAGGGCTCGCGGCAGAGCTGCAAGCCGCACGGCAGGCAGTCGGTCAGCCTCCTCGTCCCGCGCCAGTGTGGCCGAAGGGCGAGGTCGAGCTTGTTCATGCCTTTGATGTGCGACCGGGAGCGTCGGAGTGGCGGGCTAGGGCATCAGGCCGATACACCGTCGTACGCCTCGAGCCGGTTCCCAATATCGCCGTGGGCTCCATACCGTGGGGGCCGTTTGCCGCGGTCGCCGCTGACCCGGCGGCACCGGCTGCCTCGTCCTTCGCGGCTCAGTCCGTGTGGCTGGTCTCTGGAGAACAATCGGCGCTGCCCTCCTTCCAGGCAAAGCAACCGGTACTCGTGGTGGGGCGTGACATCCACCAACATCTCTTTGCCAGAGAGGTTGTCGACCGGCTGCATTCGGAGCATGCCGATGTGCTGGTCGTCGACATGGGCTGGCCATCAGCTGACCGCAAGTACGCCGACCTGGCCACGTTTGGCGCATCCCGCCTGATGGGTCTTGTACTACTGAAGTGGCTGGCATTCGCAGGCGATCCCGCAGAGTAGGCCTTTGTGGCTCTAGGCGCTTGCAGAACTGATGCGCGCGACTTCCGCTTGGATCGTGTGGAAGAGGGCCTCGTCAACGCCGAGTCCTGCATGCTGCAGAACCAGTACTGCCGCGCCCACCAGGCCGTCCGAAGCCGAAATCACAGCATCCTCGCCGGCCGGGAGGACGAGTTCAGCCTGCAGGCTCCGTGGCGCAGCCAACATGCCGCGGACGATGATACTGCCGCCGACCACGACCGGGCCCGACAGATCCGATGCCCGCACGGCAGAGAGCAAGTCCGCGAGCGCTCTCGACGCGCCGATGAGAATCGTTCGAGCCACGGGATCCTCGTGGGCCGCGAAGGCGAGTGGCGCGAACTCGGCCAACGATATGGGCGGCCGGGCATACAAGGCCGAGACCAGCTGCCGCTGCGCCTCCGCACTGCCGGCAGGCGTGTCAGTGTCGGCCGCAATCCCCAACGCCTGCAGAACGAGACCGGTTAGCCTCGTGGCTTGCACCTGTCCGTCAAGTGACGCCACCACCGCCCGTGCTACGGCATGTCCGATCCAAAATCCGCCGCCCGCGTCACCGAGAAGCCAACCCCGGCCACCCACTACGCGGTCCAGCTTGCCTCCGCGGATCCTCGCCGCCACGGTTCCTGTCCCAGCGATTAGGGCATAGCCGTCGAGCGCTGCAGTCCCAGAGTGGAACATGGCGAGCAAGTCGTGCTCGAGGACAACTTGGCCGACGCCCATGGCGGCGAGCCTGGCCACGACTTGCTCTCGAAAGGTGGATGTTTTTTCACCAGCCATGGCAATCAAGGCAACCGCCGGCCGCTCGGTGCGAGCTAAGGCTGCTGTCGCCTGCTCAGCAGCGAGCCCTATGGCCTTCGCCGCCTCGCTGATGCCTGCTGCCGTCGGATTCCCGCCGCCAGCGCGGCCGTAGCCGTAGGCACGCCCAGAAGAGTCGAGCGCGGCAGCGCGGGTGCCGGTGCCACCCGCATCGAAAGCCAGAAAGATCTGTTTCAGTTCGGTCTCATCGGTTGCGAGGAAGAGAAGTAGACACTAGCGTAAGAGCGAATTTCAGAGTCTTTGAATCAGGGTGATAGTGATTCTCACGCCGGCGCGCGCTGCTCGCACCCGAGAGCAGAGTCCCGCAGTGCAAGACCGCATCCGTAACCTGCTACCCGAAATGCCGTCCGCGGTGGCCCGTGTCGCGGAGTTCTTGCTCGAGCATCCGCAGGCGCCGCTGACGCTGTCCATCGGCGAGCTTGCCGAGCAAGCCGGTGCTTCGCCGGCCACCGTCACGCGCTTCTGCCGAACCATTGGCTATCCCGGATACGTCGAGCTTCGGGTGGGCATCGCCACCGATGTCGGCCGCAGTGCCTCTCTCGACTCATGGACGGCGGAGATTGGTGGCGAGTTCGGTCCGGACGACTCCCCGGAGAACCTCCTGCGGATGCTGATCGGCAGCCACACGAAGGCTTTGCGCGAAGCGACATCGGCGATCGATCTGGCGGTGATAACCGAGGTGTCGCGGCGGATTGCGCTGAGTTCACACGTCGACATATACGGTGTCGTCGGCAGCGCGATGCTCGCCGAAGAGCTGCAGGGCCGGCTTTACCGGATCGGGGTTCCGGCGAACGCCTGGTCGGAGGTCCATAGCGGTCTGACCAGTGCGGCCATCCAAGACTCGGACGCGGTGGCGATCGGCATTTCGACTACTGGACGAACGGAAGAGACGATCGAGATGCTGGCCCAGGCAGGTCGTGCCGGCGCGTTCACGGTGGCCATCACCAACGACCCCACCTCGCCGCTAGCCGAGCTCGCCGATCGGAGAATTGTGACCTCGATCTATGAGCAGTTCCGACAGGCAGACGACCTGTCGGCCAAGCATGGCCAGCTTCTCGTGCTCGACCTGCTCTACCTGCTCGTTGCACAGGAGAATTTCGACCGGTCCAGCGCCAAGCTGGCCGCGTCCGGACTCGCCGTGTCCTCACACCGCAGGC